>JABCOB020000043.1 GCA_013333835.2 Bacteroidia bacterium | reverse complement strand
GCTTCATGTTCGGGTTTCGCCTTAAGGCGAAACCCGAACATGAAGCGGCCCAGGTAGGGAGTTGGTAGGGCGAAGGTGGGGCGCAGATAGTGATTATAGCCCTTATTTTCCTCTCTTTGCGTAAATAGCTTCAGCCGCCATTCCCTCAGTGCAGGTACGGCCCTGGGGATGGTGGAGAAGAAATCCGACCCGCGACCTCTGCAAAAGTCCCGTATGGGCTCAATCTTTCATGGGGGATTTTTCCCATTCTTTCGGGTAAACGGGTTTTAGTCAAGCGATTCAACCTATTGGAGACCATAGCTGCGCAGCATGCCGCATCGTTTATGGGAGTTTTGCAGAGAGCCTAGATCGGGCGGCTGGGCTAGAGCGGCTGTAGGATGGCCAAGGGGGAATAAGAATAGCGTAACGGCAAGGCGTGCCGCTACGCTATTGGATAAATGTAAGTGGTTGATTAAAACACCTTTAAGTACTTTACAGGGAAAGGGGATGGCTGATGACAGAACGCATGCGATCCTTTTGCAGAGGTCTCCTGTAGAGGTGGCTTGCGCGCCGCCCACAACCTACCCTTGTCCCCAGCTGGCAGGAATTCAGCATCGTAGGCCGTATCGGGAAAAGCATTGCGCAATAATCACGGCTTAGGGGCTGGCATCACCCGCTGCGCCTTACGTATGCACCGCATCACCTGGCGAGGCTTGGGGTATACAGCCTGCAGGGCGGTAAGCACCTCTAGGGCCTGCGGGGCGAAATCTGCCCTCCCCCTTGCTGCGCACTCCACTAGGGCACTGGCTAGCTTCAAAGCCTCGGGGTATTGGTCTGGTTGGAGCGAACCTACAGTCCCCAGGCGGGTAAGAGAATCTGAGAGCATAGGGCCAGCGGCACCATAATCCTTACAATTGAATAGCAGCAGGGCCCACCTTCTCCTCATTGTGGTCAGGTCCTCCTCGTACTTACCATTCCCTTCGCCCTGCGAGTAGCTTTCTACCATGGGTATCGCATCAGAGTAGAACGCCAACCACCTTCTCTTGCTGGGTTTCCATAGGTGGTGAACACGCTCCAAAAAACGGTGTATCTGCACGTAGTTCTCCACCAGCACGGGCAAGAAGGCGCCGTTGGTCATCTCATAGCACTTCTTGCAGTAGGGGAGCTCGGCCCAGATGTGGTGGAAGGTTGAAATGCGCATGCCACGGATTCTGCAGGCAATGGCCATAACCTTATGATACCGAAGCATAAGGGAATAGCCCTGCCTAAGCCCTTCCTTCTGCTGCCCAGCATCCTTCAGCACCTGCCGTATCTTTCGCTTGGCGAGCTTAGCCCTCTGGTGCACGCTAACCCACTGGCGCAGCCATATGTGGAGCTCTACGAGATTCAAGAGCAGAATCGCCATTATGGGGGCATACAGCGCTCCGTGTTCCTCGGGGTTCGCATTGTACAGCTCCGTGAGGAACTCTATCTGCCTCTCGCATACCGCGATGGCCTCCCTGGGGCGTTGGCATAGCACCAGCAGTTCTCTTAGGCACTCCCACGCGCTCAAGATCCTCTTGCACTCCTCGCTATCCTGGGTGGAAAAGCTCTCGGGTAGGAGTTTTGCCCTCCGTATCAGGTCTGGTAGCAGGCAGCATACCTTGCCAGCATTGCCGTCTTTGGCTACCTGGAGCGCGAATTGTATGTCTTCCTCCACCCACTCTAGGGTTAGCATCCTGTCACCCTTGGGGTTGAACACATTGTCCACCTCCTCCAGCAATCGTTCTATCAGAGTGTGCAGCTGGTAGCTATCGGCATCGCGCACTGGCTGCTGGTGGTAGAGCAGGGCAATACCGCCTCGGAGGCTGCGGGTACCCTTGAGGGTGCTGTCTGGCAGCGTACCCATATCATGAAGCGCTTGGGCTACAAGGCGTAGGCAGCGTTGGGCTATCTGGTAACGTTCTAGGTAGTTGCCTTCACGCGCCAAGAGGTTGCAGTACTCGCTGGCGCCCTCTAGGCAATGCCCAAGGTACTCAGGGAGGTTTACGGCGCATAGCAACCCGAATAGCAGGTACCCCCGGCGACCATTCTCAAGCGCGTCCTCCGTTGATGCTACCTCCTCCCGCTGGTAAAGCGCAGAGAGCTCGGTGTGGATCTTTGCCCGCGCCTCCACGTACAGGGGATAGGACTCGGCAACCTCGGGCGTTACATCGTCGGTCTGCGGATCAAAGAGTTCCAACGTTTCCTCTAGTATAACGATGCAGCGTGCGTAGTCTGTGGGCATGGAGGTTATCCCCCCGCTCCCCTGGCGACGATCCTTCACGTACTCGAGCTTCTGCATGAGCCAGCCGGCCTTTAGCCCTATGGTGTAGGTCTCCACCTGGGTGGATTTCGCCACGGCATCGCGGCACGTTTGGAATATGCTACGAGCCCGCTCCCGCATCTCAGGAATAGACTCTAGGCACTCGCCAGCATAGAGCTGTAGCTTTATGTAGGTGGCAGCATCGCGACGGGCCCGCGCAATGGTAGCCGCCTTCTGGAGTATCGTGGAGCTTTGGGAGAGCCGTTCAATAATGCGAGGATCGGTAGCCCAAGGGGCATCATCGGGCTGCTCTAGCTGGGGAATGGGACCGCTCTGGGCCAGCTCAATGGCGGCATACTCCCGTGCGCATCGGTAGGCTATCTGAGCCGATTCTTCGTCTATATCTTCCTCCTCAAGCACGGCATCTACCACCCAGGCGAGCGTGGACAGGAGCTGGGGGCGATACTCGAAGGACTCCCACCTGCTCCTGTGTAGGGCTAGCACCCCAGTGGCGATTACCCGCTCGGGCTTCAGGCGCGGGTCTCGCTCTGCCACTGCCAATGCAAGCTGAAGATACCGCGCATCAGCACGCGCCTCTGAGGGTGCGAGATCCCGTCCGCTCCCCACGGTGAGTATGTGGCACCACCAGAGTGTGGCAAAGTGCAACTTCCCCAGAACGCGTATGCCGCTCGCCTCTAGATCTCGGGAGAGCTGGAAGAAGCCCTCTATGGCCTCGCTGGGGTTTGCCCCTCCCATACGTACCTTAAGCTCTAGCAGATCGTATCGTAGCACGTAGCACTCTAGCTCTAGCCCATGGTTCTGTGCAAGCTGGTAGGCCTCTTCAAGCTCTGCGCAGCTTCGGGCAACCGCAGCGGCATCGGCTGGCAGGTCATCCCGATTCAGGGTGTCCTCCAGCCGTTCCTTGGCCTTTTCGCGCAGCATACGGATGTGTGCCTCTACCTCCTCCCTTCTCATCGGTGTGGTTCTTTCCCGCGAAGGTAGCAAAATATCTGGGATCGCAGAATAGTGAAATGGCATACGCAGCTAAACGATGCGGCACGTCGCACCGCTGCCAAGGCAAAAAAAGGCGGCTCCGCAGTGGAAGCCGCCCCTTTTTTCAGCGAGCTCAGAATGAGAGTAGCGTCAGTCCCACATCGAGCGGGTAGACCTTGGGCCCCCGATTGCTCTGGAAGAGCCCGAAGGGGTAGAAATTCACGAAGAACTTCATGTAGCCGATACCGAACCGCAGGGTTGGGATGAGCTGCAGATTATTCAGGTAGAGGTTGCCGCTCTCTGAATCCTTACCGCCAGAGTACTTTAGGCGGGCGACATTATAGATGCGCAGCCCCCCGATTAGCCCGGCAGAGAAGTGGACACGCCGCCAAGAGCGTTGGCTATTCTGGAGTTCGAAGAGCAACGGCAGGGTGAGGTAGCCCGAATGCAGCCAGGTAGAGCTGACCCTGTACCCCTGATTACGACGGCTGAAGTCTGCTACGGCCTTTCCGTCGGCTATCGATATGGTGTTATCGAGCGTAAAGCGGTAGTTGCACCAGCTGAATCCCAGCCCGATGACAAAGCCCATTGTCGTTTGGATGGGAATGCTTTTCTGCAGGAAATTGAGGGCAACGTACACCGACTTACCTGGTTGGATGCTGAAGGGTTCTAGGTCATCCGAAAAGGTGAGATTGCCCTGGGGCGAGAGGAGCATGCTCACGCCAAGATCTACACCTACCCAATGCGCACTGAAACTGCGTAGCTCGAATTGCCTAACCCAGAATCGACACCAGAGACTATTGCAATTTCGGGAATCGTCTTCGCCATCAGTCCGTGCGCTACTCTTGGGTATGCTCCCCTTCACCACCGTGCCATCGTACCGCACGGTATCTACCCGGCCGTCTGAGCGTTGGATGGTAATGAGCCCCCCCCGCGGGGGGGTGGGTTTGGGGGGGGTGGGGGGTGTGGTCGGGGGGGGGGGAGGGGGGGGGGGGGATCGGGGGCGGGAGGTGTG
>JABCOB020000042.1 GCA_013333835.2 Bacteroidia bacterium | reverse complement strand
TTCTTTGACGATGAGGAGACATTCTAGTGGGAGCTATGGAGGTTCGCGAGACGCACTATCTTTACCCTTCGGCACTCTACGCCAGCCGCACCCCCACCACGGTCTCTACCATACTGGGGTCGTGCGTGGCCGTATGCCTGTGGGATAAGGAACTACGCATAGGGGGCATCAATCACTACATGCTCCCGCTCTGGAATGGTAACGGGCTGGCCAGCCCAAAATTCGGCAATATTGCCATAGAAAAACTCATAGAAAAAATGCTACAGCTTGGCAGCCAGAAGAAGAACCTGGTGGCTAAAGTCTTCGGCGGGGGCGAGGTAATCGAAACCAAATCGCACTTCCACATCGGCACCCGTAATATAGAGGTGGCAGAGACGATGCTCAAGGAGCTGGGCATCGCCATAGTCGCCAAAAGCGTCGGGGGACCTAACGGGCGGAAGCTGGAGTACGACACCGATACTGGAGCGGTTCGCCAGCGAATGATACAGAAAACGATATAGTGAGTACGCGATCCCCCACAAATGCCTACTCCCACACGCCCCACTCTACCGCCAAGTGGGGTATGCTGACGCTCTAAACTCGGGTAGCAGTGGCTTTCCTTTGAATCTTTTCATCGGTCATGGGTAAGTACAGAGTTCTAATAGTAGATGACTCCGCAGTGGTGCGGCAAACCCTTAAAGGGATCATCGACAGCGATCCGGAGCTTGAGGTGATGGGGACAGCCTCAGACCCCTTTGTTGCGGCCAAATACATTGCAGAGGAAGTTCCTGATGTAATCACCCTAGATGTGGAAATGCCGCGGATGGATGGGCTCACCTTCCTCCGGAAGATAATGACCCAGCATCCGATCCCTGTGGTAATCATCAGCAGCCTTACAGAGCAAGGAACAACCACGGGGATACGGGCACTAGAACTCGGTGCGGTGGAGATTATCACCAAGCCGCAAATGGACACCAAGCGATTCATAGAAGAGTCGCAAATCCGAATCTGCGACACGGTAAAAGCTGCAGCCCATGCCCGAATCCATAGAATCTCAGGATTCCAAGAGGCGCACCAAGTAAGTAGCCATCCAGGATCTGCCCACTCCGCAGATGCACAAACTGAACGAAGACCGCACGTCTCCATAGGACATCCAGTAGCACCCAAGTTCTCAGCCGACGTGATTCTCCCTGCGGGGCACGCCGAGAGTATGATAAAGACGACCGAGATCGTGGTTGCGGTAGGCGCCTCAACGGGAGGAACAGAAGCGCTCACCACCTTCCTAAAGGCTATGCCTGTGGACTGCCCTGGCATAGTGATAGTGCAGCACATGCCTGAGAAGTTCACAACCTCATTTGCCAACCGCCTCAATGAGATCTGTAAAATCTCGGTGAAGGAGGCCGCCAATGGCGATGCTGTAATCCGAGGCCATGCCCTCATCGCCCCAGGCAACTACCACCTGCTGCTGAAACGCTCGGGGGCTCGCTACTATGTAGAGGTACGAGAGGGTCCGCTGGTGAATCGCCACCGCCCTTCGGTTGATGTGCTATTCCGCAGCACTGCCCGCTATGCAGGTGCTAACGCCATTGGCATCATTATGACGGGCATGGGTGATGACGGCGCCCACGGGCTGAAGGAGATGAAAGAGGCTGGGGCTAAAACCATTGCCCAAGATGAGCAAACCTGCGTGGTTTTCGGTATGCCAAAGGAGGCCATAAAGCTGGGGGCAGCAGACCAAATACTCCCCCTAGAGCAAATCGGCCCCGCTGTGATGAAGATGAAATAAGCCAACATAGATGGCCAGCCAAAACACCCAGAATGCTATAAATAACGTCGCGCGTTTTCTAGCATTCGCCAATAGAAGCACGTTTTATCACATGTTCGGGGTGTGGTTTTATCCTTGACATTTCCACAAGCGAGGGTGGTACTGGGCTGATGCGAAACTCGTCCCCGGCGGATGTTTCTCACCCTAAAGGCTGGGGTGGAGAAAAACTCCAGCCCCCCTGAGTGCCAAGCTTCACAATCCCTGCTAAATACGTAATAACATAATGAGTGCTAGGCGCAGCATAAAAAATGTGCCTGGGCATGGTCTAATATTTTCAGGGAAATGCTACCTTTGCAGGCTCAGATAGCTCCCCTTTTCAGAAGGGGAGATCGTGCAACCACCTCAAACAGGGAGCAATATGGAGAGGAGGGTACTAGCCGAAGAATCGCCGCTACGGGTACTGCTGTTGGCCGAGTTAGGATCCATCCACAGCTACCGTTGGGCTAAAGCCCTCGCGGCAAAGGGAGTAGAGGTCGCCATATTCAGCCGGAGTTGGGGTGGCGAAGAACGGTATCGACAGGCCGGCATACGCATCTACAGCGCTGGGATAGTGCCCGGAGGGCTGATATCAAAGGTGCAGTACGTGCTATCTGTGCGCAAGGTACGCCAAGCTATCCGAGACTTTAAGCCACACATATTGCATGCGCACTACGCTGCTACCTACGGTATCCTTGGGGCCTTTGCAGGGAAGCATCCCTATGTAGTCTCGGTATGGGGGGGCGATGTATACGATTTCCCGCTAAAAGGATGGCTGCACAGGTGGGTGATTAAGCATGTATTCCGCAAGGCAGATCGCCTGCTTTCTACAAGCCACGTAATGGCGAAACGGGCGGCAGCCTACACCAACAAGAGGTTCACAATAACTCCGTTTGGTGCTGATTTACAGGCATTTACAGTAAATAGGAAGGGGGGGGTAGATTATGACCTTATCGGAACGGTGAAGGCCCTTACTCCGAAGTACGGTATCGACGTGTTGATACGCGCCTTCGCGCTGTGCGTGGCGAGGAATCCTGCACGGGAACTCCACCTGCAGATAGCGGGCGATGGGCCAGAACGAAAGGCTCTCGAGCAACTTGCGGAGACCTTGGGGATCGCCGAACGAGTGCAATTCCTAGGGTTTGTGGAGAATGGCAAGCTACCTACTCTCTACTCCCGATTCCTGGTAGCGGTCTTTCCGTCAGTGCTGGCATCAGAGAGTTTTGGGGTAGTGGCAGTGGAGGCAGCAGCGTGCGCCTGCCCAGTGGTGGCCTCAGATGCCGATGGGTTCACCGAGACAGTGGCCGATGGCGAAACGGGGCTGATAGTGCCAATGCACAATGTGGAAAAGACAGCCCAAGCGATACAGCACTTCATAGACCATCCCGAAGAACGCAAGCGAATGGGACAGAATGGACGGAAACGCACCGAATCCCTCTACAATTGGGATGAGAATGTAGCAACGATGCTCGGGGTCTACCAAGAGGTATGGAACGATGCACGGGCAATAAATGCAGATCGCTATCACTGCGCGAACTGATAGGGTAACCGCTTAATAGCAAAACCTAGCAGGAAAAATTCTTTGCAAACCCACCGTTTTAATACAGATACCGTACCCTGTATGCCCACCTTTACGCATGCTTCCTGTTGTGCAACAATCCCGTTAATGACACTATGGAAATCTTAACACTCTCATCAGGCTGCTCGGTATGCCGGGCCACGGCCTTGCTAATTGAGAAGGTGGCAGCCCAGCTAGATCCCAGCATTAAAGTACGAATGGTGGAAGATATACAGGAGATCCTGCAATACGGACCGCGCTCGCTGCCAGCCGTGGTAATTGATGGAAAGCTGTGCCAACTTCCAAAAGCGGATGTAGAGAATGTACGAACCCTGATAGAGGCGCATAGGGCTAAGTAACGCAAGATGCGAAACTGGCCAACTAGACCACACATCTCCCCGCTTTAGACGTACCCATACATGCCAATGGAGCTGTATAAGCACGCCCCTCATCCTTGGAAATTTTGACGATATTACCCATTCCTCCATGTCAGCCCTTCTCTATTCGTTAGTCCATAGCAGTACTACCCCGCTGCTCACGGTTTTCCTTTTGGGGCTACTTGTTGCCATAGACCCCTGTACCCTGGCCACCGCCATAACGGCTATAGGATTCATTGCCAGAGACATGGAGAATCGGCGAGCGGTATTTCTGAATGGGATTCTCTACGCGCTGGGGCGCACCATCACCTACTTTGCCCTTGCCCTCCCCCTAGTACCCATTATTCGCCGTGGCAATACCCTATCGCTAGTTGAGCAGCTATTCGGCAGCTATGTGGGGCTGGCTATCGGAGTGCTATTCATTGTGATAGGAATCCTAATGCTGCTAGGGCGGTGGATTCGTATCCCAGGGTTCAGCATCACCAACCACGGGCAGGGACTCGACAGGCACAAATGGTGGGGGGCATTGCTGCTTGGCATGCTCTTTGCGCTTGCCATCTGCCCTGCTGTTGGCATTATTCTCTTCGGTATGGTGCTGCCACTAACGGCCTCTAGCAATTGGGGAATGTGGTTGCCGCTCATTTTCTCGCTGGCTTCAGCACTGCCCGTGATTGTAGCCGCATGGATTTTAGCCTTTAGCATGGGGCGGCTCGGCGCTTTTTACAATCGGATGAAGGCGGTACAGAAGTGGTTCAACCTTGCAATGGCCGTGCTTTTCATAGTAGCTGGGGTGCAGATAGTATTCGAGAGCCAAGAGGATGAAAGGCGCGAATACACATCACTCTCTAGAGAGCTCGCCTACCAGCAGGGAGTAATCTTAACGCAGAATCCAGGCAGTGGGGCCGCAGAATTTTGCCAGTTGTCAAATTCACTCTGATGCTGAACTTCTGGGCTTTGGCCATACCACTCAGCCTTGTGGGTGGATACTCTGCCCTGCCTAAGGCGAACTCTACAGAGCGAAGGGCAACAAATCCCGTAGGGCAGCATTGCGATTCGGTCGCACTGAGCCCCCTCAACGATTCATCCGCTGCCACTCAAGGGCGTAAAAGGGTGAATGATACGCTTGCGGTTCACCGTTTTCCTTCTGGAGACTCATGCACTACCCCATCGAGTGCAATGGAATCCGCACTTAGGGGTGCTGGCTATGAACCAGAATACTTCGACATGGGCAGTGCTGAAGCAGCCGAGGTGCAAAGCGAACAGCTGGAGGAGCTACAGACGCATCCTGTGGATTTGAACAGTGCCAACCTTACAAGGCTCTTGGACATCCCCACGATAACGGAGCCTATGGCCCAGGCGATACTAGAATATCGCACCCAGTACGGACCTCTGTGGAGCGTGCATGAGCTAGCGGCAATCCCAGGAGTAGGCGCAAAAGGACTACAGCAACTGCGCCCCTATGTGAAGGTCGCTCAACCCTTTGGAGGGATCCACGCCATTAGACACCACACGCTAGACTTTACCCAGCGAGCTACATACCCTTGGGTGGTGGGCCATCAACCCCCTACCACCAACCAGAACACCCGACAACGATCTGGCAAGCAAAGCCCGCTCGGTTCGTCTCTTGGGCTGTTGACCAGGGCTGTATACCAGAATGCCACATGGCTACGCCTTGGGGTTAAAGGCAGCAAGCATGCTGGCGAACCGCTGTTCGGTAAGTACAATCCGCAGGGCTACGGATTCTACAGCGGCTACGTGCAGGTGGATACACGCTATTGGTACGCAGCCCGCACGGTGCTAGGCGACTATAATCTCAGGCCTGGCTACGGGCTCGTGGTAAGCACGGCGAATTCTCCTTTTACCCCAACTGATGGACTTCTCTGGAGCTCGCTAGTGCAACCAAAGGGGACTTTCGGTTACCCGGGTGCACCCACAAGGCGAGGGCTATTCCTGCTGCTTACACCAGGGCGGTTTCGAGTGCAGCTATTCGCCTCTTTACGCCGGTTGAATGCCAGCATCGTAGAGCGTAATGGGGCTAAGCAGGTCAGCAGCCTCTCTTCAATTACCCACTTTACCACACCCAGCCAGATGCAACGGCGAAGCACGCTAGGAGAGAGTATGTACGGGCTATCTGGTGCCTACCATTTTAGCCGTGGCAGCGTTGGGATATCGGGAGTGTACACCGCATTCCAATACCCATTTTCACCAGCAAAAAAGACGGAGAAAAACCCACGTTACCCCCAGCGCTTCGGGCGGTTAGGGCCATTCTTCTCCGTTCGTTGGTCAAGGGCAACCTTCTGGGGCGAGGGTGCTATTACCCTACTAGCACAGCATGCAGGAGCTGTACCCTACTCCGCTCTTATTGGGCTGTACTACAAGCCTGTAGAACCACTTTCACTAACCCTTCTCGCCTATCGTTACAGCCCAGACAACGTGAAACTCTACCAAGAGAATTACAGTTCTCGAAGCCTGAATACCAACGGGCGGTCTGGGTTGAGATTCCTAGCACGCTACACGCCCTCAGCCCGGTGGACACTGCATGCTCTTACGCTCCTGCACAGCGACGACTACAGGGCATACAGCACCCCACCTCTCAGGCTAAGCGTAAAATCTACACTCCAAGCGGTATACCAACGGAACGAATGGTTGAGCTTCCTGCTCCAATACCGATACGCGCTG
>JABCOB020000041.1 GCA_013333835.2 Bacteroidia bacterium | reverse complement strand
CAATATCAACCGTTATTTCAAGCACCTTTCCCTTCGTGCTGATGTTCGCACAGAGCGACACGAAGGATGGTATAAGTACTCGGTAGGTTCCTTTAAGGAGTATAAAGATGCGCGCGACTACCGAGTGCAGGTGTGGAATACCACCCCGATTCGAGATGCCTTTGTCGCGGCCTACAATAACGGGCAGCGTATAACTGTGCAGGAGGCGTTGATGATAACCTCGCAAAAGTGGTACAAGTAGCTGCGATGCGGATCATGGCGAAACAAGGCATGGTTAGCACAGAAGATCAAGAGAGTGTTTTTAGGGAAAATGGGCAATTTTACCGAGTGGGATTTCTTGCAATTAGGCAAATGCAGACCTCAAATGTAAACCGCAGGGTGCTCCGCCTCCTTTGCATGTGTACGGTTCTATTCCTCTTAGGGGGGAGTGGATTGCGCGCGCAAGATGTTGAGGACTACTATGCGCGGATGCTAGAGCAGGAGGTAGAAGTGGCCGATCCGGTAAAGCGCCCGGTGGTGGCATTTGGATTTGGGCTGCTGCATCCTCTGGGTGAGATCCGATCCCCGAGGTCTAATTTTATAGATGGCACTTTCGGCGCAAGGGTGAACATCTCTACCCTCGTGGGAAAGAGCAAGCAGCTGAAAATTAATGCCTACGTACTCTACGGGCGACTACAGGGCATTGATTACGCACGTTCGTATGGGATGAATAACGCCAAACCCCTTGTGGTGAGGGATCGGCAATGGTATCCGAACACCGCCTTCCAGACAGAAGTCTACGAAATTGGCTTTAGTACAGAGTACAATTTCTGGCAGCTTATAGGAAAACGTAAAAATTTCCGTCCCTTCGTCTCGCTAGGAGCAGGTGTGCTCGTCTATACGCCAAAGGGGAATTATCTCGATGCCAATGATCAGTTTTACCGGTTTTGGAGTGATGGCACCATTCGTATGGGGGCAGAAGGAACCCCAGGAGCAAGCGCTCTTTCGCCAGTGAGGATGGATAAGGTGTTTGAAACCGATATGAAGAAAATGAATATTTACGGCCTCAAGAGCTTCCCTCCCGTATCAGCCGTATTTCCCCTAGAGGCAGGAGTCGATTTTTATTTGAGCGACCGAACTTGGCTACGGTTCTTCACCTCCATTCGGTACACGCTTACCGATCTGCTAGATGGTTATGATGCCAATGTTGCCAAACTTTATGGTCAGAAAAGCTCGCCGTGGCATGATATGTACGCCTATACAGGGCTGCAGTTCCATCTGGATATGTTCTCGCAGGCAGAATCGTTCATAGTTGATAGAGAGTTTGTAGATATTGACTTTGACTACGAGGTCTTTATGAGCGATCAGGATAATGATGGTGTATTCGATATCTACGACGAGTGCCCCGATACCCCGGAGGGTGTTGCTGTTGACTCGGTAGGTTGCCCCGTAGACAGGGATAGAGATGGGGTGCCAGATTACCTTGACAAGGAGACTTACACCGAGAAAGGTCAACCAGTGGATGAGGAAGGACGGTTGCTTTCCGATAAGGAAAGGTCTCTGCCAACCCTAAATCCGCCCCCCGTAGAGCGTAGCAAGGTGAAGATGCAGCCAGTCTCTCGCGTTTGGAACAGACGTTATCGCTTTGCAGAACAGGGTATCCCTAGCAAATTCCAGAATGTAGATCTCGATGGGGATGGGTACATATCCTACGATGAAATACTGAAGGCGATAGATGATTACTTCACTGGGAGGTCAGACTTTACGCCAGATGACATTTATGAGCTGAACGCATTCTTCTTCGAGCAACCGTAGGATGTCTGCATGCAAGGCGTATTGGGGTGCGTGGGGAAAATCCATACGGTTATAGCCTCTCTACAAAGTAACTTGCGCAAGAATATAAAGCCTTCCCTAATAGCAGATATTTCCTGCAAGACGGAATTCTCTATTATGCTAGAATAGAGAGGACTGTAGTTACGGGGAAATGTAATTTCAGTAGGGGCTTTACCTTAAAGCGGTAGGGGTCGATGTGCATTACGCATCGACCCCTACCGTTTTTATTTGTGGCGAAATTCAAACGGGCGTAATGGACAAAATTTATGGCTGAACAGCTCCGCCCCCTTACTATGGTACTGTCCCGCAATGTGTATCCGCTAGGTGTAGAAAATACGGGAGATTGGCTAGCTTTACGGAACGAAAAAAACGCACGAAACCGTACACCAATCAACCCGTATTGCGATGACAAAGGAAACGATTTTGAGATACTGGGCAAGCTCTGCCGTGATGGTGTCGGGCGAGAGTGCCTCTCCTACCGTTTGTGCCGATTAGATCTGATGCTGTGAAAGCCCCCCTTGCGCTAGGTTGTAGTACTTCTCCCCTTGCGGCTACGGTAGCGTTTGTTAGTCTATCATACTTGCCATCTCTTGCGGTCAGCCAGGGGACGCACGGTGGTGTGGGCTAGCGAGCCTTGTAGTAACCCATTGCCCTCAAGGAGGTTAAGCCCTGGACGCAACCCCACCCGTAGCTGCCCAAGGTCAGTGAATCCGCAGGCATCGGCTCCGCCCTTGGTGGCAATGGTTATAAGGGTTGAAAGAGGTATTTCAGGGTAGTAATCGTTCACTATCCGTAGCTGGTCGAGCAGGGAGAGGGTGGGAGAGCTTGAGTAGCTATCAGTGCCGATGGCTAGTGGCATGCCTTCGCGCAGCATGAGGGGGATATTTGGCATGCGCCCCTCAATGAACAGATTGCTGGCAGGGCAAAGCACTATTGCAGCGTTGGGGGCTACGGATTTCACTTGCTGCATGAGGGCTTGGCTCAGCGCAACACAATGGATGAGTAGCATACGCTTACCAAGCTTACCTAGGTGGGTGAGATGCGCCATTACCTCATCTATTCTGGGGATATTCACCGTCCGTTTCCATACGTTGCGGTAAAGATTATCCATAGCACCAGTGCCAGAGTTCATGAATTCTACCTCTTGTGCAGTTTCCATGAAATGGAGCGAGAGTATGGGTGCTTTCTCCAGCTCAGGCATTAGGTAATCCCACAGCTCTCGCCCGACGGAATAGGGGGCGTGCGGGGTGAAATAGGCCTGTGGGATTCCCGCAGTGTGGAAGCGTTCCATTACCTGTTCTGCTGCCTGCCAGGCTCTATCGGCCAGCTCGCGGTTTGCACCGAATACCTCCACAAAGCTTATCGATTCGAAATCCTCGTGCTGCTTGAAGGGCACTGTATCCGCTGCATTGCCGATATCTGCGTAGGCTACCTGCCCATCGCGTTTTAGGGTCTCGTAGGCATCGGCCAGGGCTTTATCTATCACCTGTTGGTCAATGTCTATACGGAGCGAATCGATTTGTCGGAGGAAGGCCACCATGGAGCCGCCAGGGACGAACACGCCATTGAAAAAGCTGAGCTCCATATGGGTATGCGCATTCACGAAGCCTGGGGTGAGAATGCCGTTGTAGAATTCCACGCCTTCGCGTTCCGGATTGGCAGCATCGAGCTGGAAGATTTCGAGAATCTCGCCATTTTCGGCTATGGCCACGCCACCATAGGGCAGCACCTCGCCAGTTTGGGTATGTAGCTGATGCGCTGCTATACGTCTTATCTGCATGGCTATCAGTGTTATGTTTGCTGAAAATTGGGCTAATTGCGTTTAGATTTTGGCGTTCTTTCGCCCAGCAAAGCTAGTCAATCATTCTGGGATAGCTATGCGGATTGTGGGCGTTTGGGTGGATTTTACGGGCAAATAGAAAATTTCCAGAGGACGGAGTGCTTGCAGAGTTGCCATGCACTTTGATTATTGAAAGTTGCTGATTTAAACTATAGTATGAAAAAAAAATGAATGGGACAACCGCAAAGGGCGTAAAATGGGCGTGGAGGCCTTTTCAATGGCTTCTTTGCAAGTGAATGACGAGCCAAAAAACACAGCCCTCCATTCGTGCT
>JABCOB020000040.1 GCA_013333835.2 Bacteroidia bacterium | reverse complement strand
GGGAGCTCAGGCTGGAGAATGTGGTAATCCACCCGGGCGAATCATCGCTCTAGGAGTGCCAGAATGTAGAGGCTATCAATTGGCGGTTCGAAGGGAAGTACCCCTTCTGGCATCTGGATGGGGGGCGGGTAGAGCATTGCCTCTTCACCGAGGGGGCGCGGGCGGCTATCTGGTACACGCAAAACCTGACGATGGTGGATACTAGGGTAGAGGCCCCGAAGATGTTTCGCGATATGGAGGGCTTGAAACTCAGGAATGTACAGATGCCTAATGCCGCCGAAACGCTCTGGCACTGCAAGGATGTAGATGTGGAGGATGTGCAGGTGCAGAATGCCGATTACCTCTTCATGCACAGCGAGAATATCCGTATCAGAAACTATCGGCAGGATGGCAATTACTCTTTCCAGTACTGCCGCGATGTGGAGATTCGCAACGCGGTAATCAACTCCAAGGATGCTTTCTGGAACACCGAGAATGTGACGGTGTATGACAGCGAGCTCAATGGTGAATACCTGGCTTGGCATTCCCATAATCTCCGTTTGGTGAATTGTAAGATATCTGGTACCCAGCCACTTTGCTATGCTCATGGCCTTATACTGGAGAACTGCGAGATGGCGTCGGACTGCGACCTGGGCTTTGAGTACAGCGATGTTCAGGCCACAGTGAAGGGCCCTATTACCAGCGTGAAGAACCCTAGGTGCGGCAGCATTACGGCGGCTAGGTTCGGGGAGGTGATACTGGATGAACACATCAAATGGCCGGGTAACTGCGAGCTGAAGCGGTGGGATGGCAAGGAACGCTTAACGGCCTAGTAGCCATGAATTACAATTTCGACGAGCCCATTGACCGCCACGGTACGCTCTCGGTCAAATGGGATAGCGCCCAGGATGCTGGGGTGCTGCCGATGTGGGTGGCCGACATGGATTTTCGGGCGGCGCAGCCGATTCTCGACGCCATCATGCAGCGGGTGGCGCATGGCGTATTCGGCTACACCAGAGTGCCGGAGGAGTATTACAAGGCTGTGATCGGCTGGTTCTCGGCCCGGCACGGTTGGGATATTGCCCGCAAGTCGATACTCTACCTCCCAGGGGTAGTGCCGGCATTGTCGGTGGCTATCAAGGCGCTGACCAGCCCTGGCGATGGGGTGCTGGTGCAAACGCCCGTTTACAACTGCTTCTTCAGCAGCATTCGGAACAATGCCTGCCGGGTGGTGGAGAATCCGCTCAAGCGGGTGGCGCTACAGGATGGCTTTACCTACGAGATGGATTACGAGGATCTCGAGAAAAGGGCCGCGGATCCGAGAGTGCACCTGATGCTGCTCTGCAATCCGCATAACCCAACTGGGCGGGTGTGGACTGCCCAAGAGCTGGCGCGGGTGGCTGAGATCTGCCAACGGCACGGGGTGGTAGTGGTATCTGATGAAATCCACTGCGAGCTTGCCATGCCGAGTTATAAATACACACCCTTTGCCCCGATTGCCGAGCGGATGGGAGTGGGCTATCTGGTGTGCAATGCGGCTACCAAGGCCTTCAATATCGCGGGGCTACAACTGGCTAACATCGTGTGCCCCGATGCGGAGATGCGCAAGAAGGTCGATAGGGCGATCAACGTGAATGAGGTGTGCGATGTGAACCCCCTAGGGGTGGTGGCCACCATAGCAGCCTACACGCAGGGGGCTGAGTGGCTAGAGCAGCTACGGGAATACCTATGGGCTAATTATCTAGCTTTTACAGCGTATGTTCAGGAACACTTCCCGCAGTTTCCTGTGGCAAGGTTAGAGGGAACCTACCTGGCGTGGATGGACTGCAGCAGCCTGGGTATACCTGTGGCGGAGCTAGAGCGCAGATTGCGTAGCGAGGCAAAGCTCTGGCTGAATGCGGGTACTATGTATGGTGCTGCGGGTGAGGGCTATATTCGCTGGAATCTCGCCTGCCCGAGGGCTAGGATGCTGGAGGGGCTGGAGCGATTTGGCAGGTGGGTAGGGACGAGGTAGCTGGGTAATACGCGTTTTGCGGTGCTAGTAGGTTGGCTGTAGAGGCCGGTGTCGTATGAAAAAATTGAGAATGCGTACTACTCCTTCGCCAGTTGAACTCCTCGCTATACTTAGGGACGCCTGCCCCCAAAGCGTAGTGGAGACAGTGGGAGCGGATGGAGTTCCTAAGCTGGCAGTGGACGTGGATGCCCTCCGTGCCGCGCTGGGCGAGTCGGCATTGCCCGAGTGGCAAGAACGCTACCAAATGCTATGGCCGGGCAAGCTGCAAGCTGCACAGCAGGTGGGTGCGCCAGTTTGCGAGACGCTCCGCCCAGATCGGGAGAAGAGCGTTAATTTTGCTACCACGGAGAATCTTTACATAGAGGGTGATAACCTACAGGTATTAAAGATCTTGCAGGAGGCCTACCTTGGGCAGGTGAAGTTGATCTACATAGATCCTCCCTACAATACGGGAAAGGACTTCCTCTATAGCGATCGCTGGTCTACTGCAGGGGATGTGTACGCGGGGATGAGCGGAGATTATGATGCTGAGGGCAATCGGCTTTTCCAGAATACGACGGCGAATGGCCGCTACCACTCAGACTGGTTGAACATGATCTACCCGCGTCTACTGGTAGCCCGCACGCTGCTTCGTCAGGATGGCGCCATATTCATTTCGATAGATGACCACGAGGCGCACAACCTGCGGAAAGTGTGCGATGAGGTGTTCGGCGAACGGAATTTCATCGCGCAGATCAACTGGAAGGGTAGGGGAGGCCGGCAGGATAGCAAGCACTATGCTATAATCCATGCGTACATATTATGCTACGCGCGCAATGCGGCCGAGTTTGTGGCAGGGAATGAGGCCGTAGAGAAGGCCAGCTATAATTATTACGACGAGGAGAAGCAGCGTCACTACAAGCGCCAGCTACTCCGCAAGTGGGGGTCGAACAGTCGGCGGGAGGATCGCCCCAACCTCTACTACCCGATAACCGCGCCAGATGGTAGCGATGTATATCCGATGATCTATGATAGAAAGCCCTCATTAGGAGCAGAAAACACCCAAATTTTGGAAAAATTTGGGTGCTGGCGCTTTGGCACCAACACCATGGAGAAGGCGATAGAAGAGGGGCGGGTGGAGTTCGTCCGCGATGATTAAGGGCATTGGATTCCGTACGAGCGGGTATATGAGCCTAGGGAGGGCGACGGGCGTGGGAAGAAATACAGCACATGGATAGATG
>JABCOB020000039.1 GCA_013333835.2 Bacteroidia bacterium | reverse complement strand
TGGAGAGCGGTGGTATGACCGATGCACGGCTCATGCTCCTGCAGAGAGGGAGGGCAGACCAGACGCCCCGGCGATCTTCATGGAGCGAGTACTGGTTTATGTCCTACTTCGGGCGATTGGAGTATGCCTATACCAATCGTTACTTCTTTGATGCCAGCCTGCGTAATGATGCATCTTCCCGCTTTGGCAAAAAGAATCGCAATGCCTTTTTCTGGAGCGTGGGGGCCATGTGGCGCGCTAAGAATGAGACCTTCTTGGCCGAGGTGAAGTGGCTCGATGAGCTGACCGTGAAGGCTAGCGTGGGGACTAGTGGCAATGCTGCAATTGGCGATTACACCTCGGTAGCCCAAGTGTCAGGCTCGGGAACTTACAATGGAGTGAAGGGGCTTGCGGTTGATTTCCCTGGTAACCCAGATCTTGGTTGGGAAAAACAGCTGAAATTTTCTGCAGGGTTCACGCTGGGGCTTTTTGATCGGGGACGGCTCGATTTCGGTTTCTATCGCCGTAACACTTACGATCTCATAATGGACGTACCTCGTCCGCTTACCACAGGTTTTTCCTCTGTGGAGGCCAATGTTGGGCAGATCAGCAATACGGGTGTTGATATTCGCTTGGATGTGGATATCTGGAAGGATCGCAGAGGGAACCACGTGTCCCCCTATATCAACTTTAACTACAATCGGCAACGGGTAGAACGCCTCTTCCAGGGGCGTAAAGCTTGGACGCAAAGCTTATACTTGTTTGGGTATCGGATTGGGCATCCCGTAGAGCTGTTGCTCCCAAAGTTCTACCGTATCGATCCTGCTGATGGAAAGCCAGAGTGGTATATGGCCGATCCTGATGACCCTACCAATCCGCGCATGGATCCTAACTATACAACGAAGGATCCAGCAGTGGCTGAGAGCCAACTCCAGAGTTTGGGAAAGTCATACATGGCGCCAGTGCAGGGCGGATTTGGACTCAATGCAGAGCTGTGGGGAGCTTACATCCAAGCAGATTTCGTCTATCAACTGGGGAAATATCTGATTAATAATGATCGGTATTTCAATGAGAATCCAGTGAAATTTCCTGGTATCAACCAATCTAAAAGGCTTGATCTTAGCAAATACTGGAAGCAACCAGGCGATAAGGATATGCTCTACCCGAATAAGCGGGAAGAGTACTGGATGTTTTTTGACGACCGCCTGCTAGAGAATGCCTCGTTCATGCGCCTTAAGAATCTCACTATAGGGTATAATTTCCCCAAGAAGTGGATGGAGAGAACCAAGTTCTTCAGCACGGCGAGGGTATACGCTACGATGCGCAATCTCATTACGGTGACCAAATACTCTGGCCCCGATCCTGAGATTGATACGTCGCTTACCTACGCGATGAATCCTAATACTCGCCAATTCCTGCTCGGGATTGAATTTACATTCTAAATCTGCATGCTACGATCATGAAAAGGTATAGCTGGTTATTGCCGTTGTTGTTGGCTTTTGCGTTCGTAGGATGCCAGAAGGATCTTCTGCCCGCCGACGCTATCAGCCCAGAGAATGCCATTTCCTCAGCAGCCGATGTGAAGGGATGGGATGCAGGATTCATGGCTCGATTTAGGCAGAATTTGATTTGGGCGCGTTTCCCCGATGTCCAAACCGATATCGTGAACGCTACGCTCGAGTATGGGAATTACTATAATGACCTGCACAAGTGGACGCTTGGCCCTAAGAATGAAGATATAGAGGATCAGTGGAGAAGCTACTACATCGGGATCTCGAATGTCAATTTTTTCTTTGATAACGTAGGGCGAAATCCCCTGCCCGATAGTGTGCAACCCTTGATTGCCAAAACCAAAGGGCATGCCTACTTCCTGCGGGCATTCTACCACTACGAGTTGGCCATGCGCTGGAGTCGTACTTACCAGCCAGATGCGCTCTGTATTCCCCTCTCACTAGTCTACGATGCCAATCTTATGCTTGAGCGGAGTACGCAGAAGCAGGTATTTGAGCAGATACTGAGCGATCTCAGCCAGGCTAATGCCCTCTTGGGAACGGTAGGAGGCGAGCCCAGTAGTATAGAGATCACCCCCGATGTGGTGAATGCCCTCCGGGCCCGGGTGCTGCTGGAAATGGGGCGGTATGAAGATGCTTACAACACTGCCAATGCGCTTATAAACAGCGGCACGTATGGATTTGAGAGTTCGCCAGCCGCATTTGCAAAGATGTGGGCAGAGGATGCCATTAGTAGGGAGAACATCATGCAGGTGTTTGCCAAGCTCCCCGACGAGAGGCCACAGAATTATGGTACGATATACTGTTTCTACAGCGTACAACGCGCCCAGTACATGCCCTTCTATGTTCCAACCAAGAGCTTCTTGGATCTTTACGATGCGGCAGATTACCGTAAGGACGCTTACTTCTCTACCCATCCCGTGCTGATGAAGGGCTCTATTACCCCGGGCATCACCATGTGCACGAAGTTTGCTGGAGCGCCCGACCTCAATCCAGAGTTCGGGAGGTCCAACAGGAATCGAAACAAGCCGTTCCGCATTGCCGAGCAGTATCTTATAGCAGCTGAGGCCGCCTACAAGAAAGGGGACGAACCTAACGCTAAGGCGATGCTGAATACCCTTCGGACGGCTCGCGGGCTAGCCACTGTAACCTCCAGTGGCGATGCACTTTTCAAAGATATACAGGATGAGCGTAGCCGCGAGCTGGCCTTTGAGGGGTTCCGCCTCTTTGACCTCCGCCGGTGGGGCTTAGGGTGTAACCGTGGAGGAGAGGCTGCTGTGCAGAATAAAGACATCCTCGTAACGGGTAATGGAACTATAGATCTCGATCTGCCGAACGCCCACAGAGGCTTCGTTTACCCCATTCCAGCCCGTGAGATAGAGCTTAACAACAAGATGCTCCAGAACCCAGGCTACTAGCCTTCCGCCTTGGATGCTCCAGAGCCCGGCTGCCTTTGGCGGCCGGGCTCTTTGCGCTATGAGATCTCTGCAGCGGTCTCGTTATTGCGTGGGGATTCCACTACGGGGGTGGATTGATTCACATAGGGTTACAGAATTTCTGGGGGTAAGGAGGCGTTTTTTTTGCATTGCCCTATTGCCGATTCCCAAAAAGTGCCTACCTTTGCGGTGCAATTGGGGCTGTGGCCACAGGTTGCGCATTTGGTCTGGTAGTTCAGTTTGGTTAGAATGCCGCCCTGTCACGGCGGAGGTCGCGAGTTCGAGCCTCGTCCAGACCGCAGGTTCTCCTACAGGTTTTAGGTTGTTGTTACAAGTGGCCTTCGGCTTCGGCTGAAGGCTTTTTTCTTTTTAGGGAGGGGATACGTATAGGGACTATGGAGGCGCGCTACGCATTGCCAGGGAGCGGACGATACCGTCGGATTCGGGCCGGGATTCTGCTCACGGGGCTCTCGATTTTTGCCCAGCTCTACTTCTTCCAGCCGATACTGGGAGGGCTTACCAGCGCCTTTTCTATAGAGGGTGCTAGCGCGAGCCTCACGGTGTCTATGGGCACTGTGGGGATGTCGATAGGGCTGTTTACCGCGGTGTTTGCTGGCGACCTCATCGGGCGGAGGAGGCTGATGGTGGTGTCGATGCTCGTGTCGTCAGTGGTCACCATTGCGCATGTGCTGGTGGGGTCGTACCCCTTGCTGCTCGCGCTGTGCTTGGTGAAGGGCGTGGTGCTATCTGGAGTGTCGGCTGTGGCGTTGCCCTACCTTGCCGAGGAGATTGCCCCCCAGCGGCTTGGGCAGGTGATAGCGGTCTACCTGAGCGGGAACACCATCGGGGGGATGGGGGGGCGAGTGCTCTCTATCTTCGCCAGCAACTGGGGTGGTTGGCAGGCTTCGGCGCTTGCCATCGGGGGGATCTCGCTACTCTTGGGGATCGTTTTCACGTTGATATTCCCAGCCTCGCGGAATTTCACCCCCCAGCGGGTGTCGGCACAGGTGCGTTTTAGGCGTATGCGGGTATTCCTCTCTACCCCCTACTTCATAGCCCTCTACGGGATAGGCGCTGCGATAATGGGCGCATTCGTTAGTGTGTATAATTACCTCAGCTTCCTGCTGGAGGGACCAGCGTACCGTCTGCCGCATTACCTGGTGGCGCTCATCTTCCTCATGTACATGGTGGGGGTGGCGGGCTCTATGGTGGTGGGGCGCCTCTCAGACCGACGGGAACCCACGGTGCTGCTGCGCGAGAGCCTGCTGCTCTACCTGCTTGGGATAGCGCTCATGTCTATCCCCACGCTCCCCACAGTGATTGGGGGGCTGGGGGTGCATACCTTCGCGTTCTTTGCGTGCCACACCCTGGCGAGCCGGCTGGTGTCTACCCATGCGGGTATTGGGAAGACCAGCGCCACATGCCTCTACTGGCTTGTCTACTACCTCGGTTCGAGCGTGGTGGGCTACCTTACGGGGTTGGTATACTTCCGGTGGGGCTGGTTGGCCTTTACGGGCGTGATAGCCCTGCTGCTCGCGGGCGCCTTGGTGGTGGCATGGCGATACGTGGGGCGAGGGGCGGCAGTACCTGCGCTCGAGTAGCTGTAGCTTGAGTGGGAGCGTAGCACGGGAGGATACAGGGGGATTTTGGCAGGGGAAACCTAGATACTACCAAGCACGCCGAACCGTTTGCGCGGGTTTTGCAGCGATCCCAATGTAAGGAATTTCTGGGTACAGGGCATTTTGGCCGTCGTTGGGGCTTTCCTTTCCGCCTTAAGGCGGTTGGGAAGGCCCCTTCATTTTTTTTTAAAGAGTTGCTGGCGTGGCATACCGTATTGCTGCGCTCGTTGGTAATTGGGC
>JABCOB020000038.1 GCA_013333835.2 Bacteroidia bacterium | reverse complement strand
CACAGCTCCTCGGTCTCACGCCGCGGTATCAGCACATGCCTATTCACCGTAAAGCTGCGCCCGTAGAAATCGGCCACGCCTAAGATCTGCTGTAGCGGCTTGTGTTGCCCCAGCGCCCTCACTATGCGTTGCGCCTCGCCTAGCAGCGTGGCATCTACGGGAGCTGAGGGGTTGGCGTACAGGCTGTAGTAATCGCTACCCGTAAGGTGCTCTGCTATAATGCGAAGATGCGCCTTGGCCTCTGGAGGAGAAACCCAAGCAGGAATCGCATTTTTTATGGCCGCGAGCAGTGCCCCCGCAGTTGTAGAATTCATGGAATAGCCGTAAATTTGCCGCAAAGATACACCAGGATTGTGGAATAATGCAGCCCTTATCACGTGGGAACAGTGCACGGAGAACGCGATTTTTTGCCTAGAATCTCCATTCTGCAATCCATTAATATTGCGAATCGGCCTTAAAAGTATTCGATTATGGCACAGGGTGTTGATGTGGATCAGAGGCTAATGGCGCGGGCTATAGAGCTGGCACGTGCGGGCATGGGGGCCGTGGCGCCCAATCCGCTGGTGGGGGCTGTGCTCGCGCGCGACGGGCAGATTCTCTCTGAGGGTTACCACGCGGTGTACGGCGGAGCCCATGCGGAGCGGGCTGCTTTGGATAGAGCGCGGAAGAACGGGGTAGACACCCAAGGGGCTACACTCTATGTTACCCTGGAACCCTGCAACCATCAGGGGAAAACGCCCCCCTGCACCGAGGCGATACTCGAGGCCAAGATCGCAAGGGTGGTGGTGGCGGGGCTCGACCCCAACCCGCAGATGTCGGGGCAGAGCGTGGCGTTGCTTCGGCAGGCTGGCATTGATGTGGAGGTCGGCCTGCTGAGGGAGGAGGCCGAAAGCATGAACCGACGCTATATCACCTACCGTACACGTCGGCGCCCATACGTGGTGCTGAAGTGGGCGCAGACGCTCGACGGCTACATCGATGCCGAGCGCGCCCCAGGCGGACTCCCGGTGTGGATTACAAACCAGCACGCCCTGACCCTCGTGCACAAGTGGAGGAGCGAGGAGGGCGCCCTAATGGTGGGGACCAATACGGTGGTGCGAGATAATCCCTACCTCAATATTCGCTACTGGCACGGTACCGACCCCCTGCGCGTTGTGCTAGACCGAACCCTGCGCATACCGCCAGAATGCCACGTCTTCGATGGCTCTATCCCCACCATGGTGTTTGCTGGAAACAACCAGAGCGCAAGCAAGAAAGCCAACCAGATAGCTGGCATCAAAGGGCTCGATCTCCAGCTGGTAGATTTTATGAAAGGGATTGAGAACGTGGTGCTGGAGAAGCTCTACGAGAAGCAGATAACCTCGGTTATGGTGGAGGGGGGCGGACTGCTTTTGAGCAACTTCCTCAAACGGGATCTCTGGGATGAGGCCCGTGTGTTTATCGGCAATAGAATCTTCCGTGGCGGTGTGCCAGCCCCCCCTATGCCCGTGTGCACATCACGCTTTGAGCAGGTGGGCGACGCGCAGCTGCACACGTTCATCAACCCCACGCCCCTCTCCTTGTAGCTCGGAGCTATGGGGCTATATTTACACACGAGAATCCCCGCAGTACTCATGCTGTTGGCCGGAGTGCTGTTGGGGATTTTTACGCTCGATTTGCTGCTCGGCTCCGTGCCCATTCCCCCTGCCCACACCATCTCGTTGCTCATGGGCAATCCTGGCAATCCGCTGGAGCATAGCATCATATTGGGATACCGCCTGCCAAAGGCTCTAACCGCATTGCTGGCGGGCGCGGGGCTAGGGGTGAGCGGACTTCTCATGCAGACAGCGTTCCGTAATCCCCTGGCCGGGCCCTATATCCTAGGGGTGAGCGCAGGGGCGTGCCTTGGCGCCGCGGTGGCATTGCTGGCCGTGGGCGGCGTGCTGCTCAGCCTTCCACTCCCCTTGGCGCTCGCTGCTTGGCTGGGCGCTATGCTATCGTTAGTGCTGGTTTTGCTGGCCTCTATGCGCCTCCGTAGCAGTACCAGTTTGCTGGTGTTTGGGCTTATGCTCAGCGCCGCGGCCTCGGCTGGGGTAAGCGTGCTGCAATACTGGAGCAGCGACCAGGCGCTCAAGGGGTTTGTGCTCTGGTCGCTCGGGAGCATGGCCAGTGTGCATGGCGCCGCCCTCGTGCTGCTGGGCGTTGCCGTCATGGTAGGGCTTTTGCTGGCGTACCTCTGCGTTCGCCCCCTCGACCTCCTGCTGCTGGGGCCAGAACAGGCAAGGCATCTCGGCCTATCGGTAGGCTGGAGTAGGGTGCTTATCTTTACCGCGACTACCCTGCTTGCCGGAACCGTAACGGCCTTCTGCGGACCTATCGGATTCATTGGCATTGCCGCACCCCACGTGGCGAGGTTCGTCTGCCGAGCGGCCACCCATCGCCTTCTCATCACCGCCACGGCGCTCGTGGGCGCTAGCGGTCTGCTGCTGGCCGATCTGCTTGCCCAGTTGCCAGGCGTGCGTATCTCGCTACCAATCAATGCGGTAGCATCGCTTCTGGGAATTCCCGTGGTGATCTACGTACTCATTAAACGGCCTACCCAGTGAATCCAGATCGTGCACCGCTACTCGAGGTAGATCGGCTGCTGTTCGGTTACCGCCGTCCGCTCGCCTCCCCGCTGTCTGCAAGGCTCTACGCTGGCCAACTGGTAGCCGTATTGGGGTTGAATGGCGCCGGAAAATCCACACTTCTCAGCGTACTCGCGGGTGCGGTGGCCCCACTTGCTGGTAGTATCTTGGCCCAGGGGCGTAGTGTGCCGTTGCTATCGTCGCGGCAGCGTGCGAATACCGTCGCCTTTCTACCCGCCACACTCCCAGCTATACCGGGGCTTAGCGTGGGGGATTTCGTTCAATTCGGGCTTTTCCCAAAATCTGGTTGGCTCGCCAGGTACACACCCCAGCAGAGGCGCAGCGTGGTGAACGCCATCCGCATCGTCGGGTTGCAGGAGTTGGCCACACGGCAGATCGTTTCGCTTAGCTCGGGCGAGCGGCAGCGCGCTTCTATCGCATTGGCACTTGCCCAGGGTGCTCCCATCACGCTTCTCGATGAACCCACAGCCCACCTCGACATAGCCGCGAAGGCTGAAATCATGGCGCTGCT
>JABCOB020000037.1 GCA_013333835.2 Bacteroidia bacterium | reverse complement strand
CATTTCCCTGCAGATAGGCCAGCGCTGAAACTCGCACGGGCAAGACTGGTGTTCGATGAGCTATTCACCCTGCAAATCAGTCTACTGCGTAATAGGATAGGAGCTGATGGTAAGCAATACGCGGGGCAACGCTGCACGAAGTCGGGGGTGATTATCCATGAATTCTACAGCCGTAACCTCCCCTTTGAACTCACAGAGGCGCAACGGAGAGTGGTGCATGAGATCTACGAGGATATGCGTAGTGGGTTGCAGATGAGTAGGTTGATACAGGGCGATGTGGGGAGTGGCAAGACCCTAGTGGCACTGTGCGCCATGCTGGTAGCTGTGGGCAATGGGATGCAGAGCGCACTTATGGCCCCCACTGAGATTCTCGCCCAACAGCACTACAAGAGCATATCAAAATTTATCAAAGGTCTTGGTATTGTGGCGGCACTGCTCACAGGTAGCACTCCTACCAAAGCTCGCACACAGCTATTAAAGGGGCTGGAGAATGGGGCGGTCCAGCTTCTCATTGGCACCCATGCGCTCATAGAGGATCGGGTGCAGTTCCAGAATCTAGGGCTGATAGTGGTGGATGAGCAGCAACGGTTCGGGGTGGATCAGCGCGCCCGTCTCTGGGGAAAAGGAGCTAAGTATCTACCCCACATACTTGTAATGACTGCGACTCCAATTCCTCGCACACTGGCAATGGCACTCTATGGCGACCTGCAAATAAGCGTGATAGACGAGCTGCCGCCTGGGCGTAAGCCGATCGTTACGGTACACTGCTACAAGGAGAATCGTGGCAAGCTCTATGGTTGGGTAGAGCAGGAGTTGCGTGCAGGTCGACAGGCCTACTTCGTCTATCCGCTCATAGAGGAGTCCGCAACGCTAGACCTCGAGAGCCTAGAGGTGGGGTATCAGCGGTTAAAGGAGGTTTATCCGCATTACCAAGTGGCTATGGTTCACGGGCGAATGCCACCCGAGGAGAAGGAAGCTGCCATGCAGGCCTTCGCTAGTGGAAAAGCGCAGATACTGGTATCGACCACGGTGATTGAGGTGGGGGTCGATGTGCCAAACGCCTCGGTAATGGTGATAGAGGAAGCCCAACGTTTTGGGCTGTCGCAGCTCCACCAGCTCCGAGGACGTGTGGGGCGTGGTGCCGAGAAGAGCTACTGCTTCCTTGTAACTGACTATAAGCTAGGCAAAGAGTCAAAAGTGCGAATCGATACGATGGTGCAGACCAACGATGGATTCAAGATAGCCGAGGTCGATTTAAACTTGCGGGGGGCGGGCGATCTTGAAGGAACACAGCAGAGCGGCATTGCGCTCCGTTTGCGACTGGCCAACCTGGCAACTGATGGTGCAATGCTGAACTTTGCACGCACACAGGCTGAGGCGCTACTGGCCCGAGATCCTAAGTTGGAATTTCCCGAGCATCGGCTATTGGCGGCACGCATAGAGGCTGAGAAGAATAGGGGAGGCGATTACAGTAAGATAGGGTAGAGCAAGACCTTATAGTTTCAAGGGCATTATCGATGGCTCGCCATTTTCACATTTCCTGGTATCGCTATTTACTCTCGCCACTGGCATGGCTCTACGGAAGCGTGGTAGTGCTGCGAGGTTGGCTCTACGACAAGGGGATACTCCGCTCAACGTTGGTAGATTTACCCACTATTGGCGTAGGGAATCTGTCGGTTGGCGGCACAGGTAAAAGCCCGATGGCCATCTACCTCCTCCAGTTTTTACGAACCGCAAAGCATCCTGCCTTGCTAAGCCGTGGGTATAGGCGTAAAACGGTGGGATACAGAGAGGTTGAACTAGATTCGTTGCCCTCTGAGGTCGGCGATGAACCACTCATGGCCAAGCGTGCATGCCCCAGTGAACTCGTGGCGGTGTGCGAGCGTAGGGTGGATGGATGCCAGAAGATTGCCGCATTACATCCAGAGGTAGACGTGGTGGTGCTGGATGATGCCTATCAGCATAGGGCGTTGAGGTTGGGATTCAGCCTGCTACTTACCACATACGTTCGCCCGCACTGTCATGATGCCTTGCTACCCGTAGGGCGACGGCGCGATACGCTACTACAGGCAAAACGGGCTAATGCTGTGGTGGTTACCGGTTGCCCTGCTACACTCTCGGAGGCAGAGCGGACGGTTCTCTCTGGCGAATTGGGTCAGAGTGGGCAGCCTGTGCTATTCACAACTCTCCAGGTATCGGGGATTGAACCATTCCTACCGGTAAAGCTAGGTGAAGACGGGGATTCTTCTGCGCAAGACTGGGCTGAAGTGCAGGGGGTTTTTGCCTTTGCTGGCATTGCCAATCCCGCACCGTTCTTTGCGCAGGTGGAAGAGCGTAAACGGCTACTTGGAACGTTGGTGATGGGCGACCACCGTCTGCCTACCGCACGGCAGATGGCGTATTTGGAGAGGATGGCTAGGGAAGGGAGAACCCTTATAACCACAGAGAAGGATGCTGCTAGGCTTAGCGGATGTCTTCCCTCTGGGAGCTGGTTGGCCAAGAGGCTCTGGGTGATGCGGGTTGAATTGGGATTTCTGGGAGCGGATGGCGAGTGTTTGAAATCATTGATCAATGGATATCTTGAATCGGTTAGATGAGGCTGCTGCCTGTGTACGGCAAAGGCTTGGGGATGCGTGGGCTGCTGCCGTGGTGCTAGGCTCTGGGTTAGGCGGTTTTGCCAGCAGGGTAGAAGATGCTAGAGAGTTGGATTATAGCGAGATTCCACATTTTCCTGTGTCTACGGTGGAAGGGCATGCTGGCAAACTGATAGGTGGTAAGGTGGCAGGGAAACGGCTGCTGGTTATGGCTGGGCGCTTCCACTACTATGAGGGCAACAGCATGGAGCAAGTAACCTTTGGCATTCGTGTGCTACACAGGCTGGGGGTGAAGGTACTGCTCCTCTCCAATGCGGGGGGCGGGGTGAATCCCGCATTCAGGCCAGGCGATGTGATGCTGATTACAGATCACATCAACCTGATGCCCAATCCGCTTGTGGGACCGAATATTGAGGAACTAGGTCCTCGCTTCCCCAATATGAGCGATGCCTACTCGCCCCGATTGGCAGATCTGGCAAGACGCGCCTCCGCTTTGCGAAAAGTTCCGCTCACCCAAGGGTGCTACCTAGGCAGCACCGGCCCTACTTTTGAGACGCCGCACGAGTACAATTTCTTCCGAACCATAGGGGCCGATGCAGTGGGAATGAGTACCGTACCCGAGGTTATAGTGGCTCGGCACTGTGGAATGGAGGTATTGGCCTTCAGCGTGATTAGCAACGTCGGGGGGCTTTACTCCCACAAGGAGGTCAGCCATCAGGAAGTGCAAGAAGTGGGGGCTTTGGCCGAAAAACGGCTCACGGAGTTGATTTTGGGTGTCCTGGAGACGATGTAATTGTCACCTTTGAGCTTTTAGAATACGGCAATCGAGAACTTTTGAGGGTATCATGGGAAAATCAGCGAATATGGAGCAAGCTGAGCGTTCGATACGCACTCGTCTCAGCGTGAATATCAACAAAATTGCCACCCTAAGAAATGCCCGCGGCGGTAATGTACCCGATGTTCTCTTAGCCGCACAGCGTATCCAGTCCTACGGTGCTCAGGGCATAACGGTACACCCACGGCCAGATGAACGCCATATCACCCGGAAAGATGCCCACGCCCTTAGGTAGGTGGTGACTACAGAGTACAATATTGAGGGTAATCCAACAGCCGATTTCATCGAGCTTGTACTTGGCATTCATCCAGAGCAAGTGACTTTAGTCCCCGATGCTCCCGATGCCCTCACCTCCAATGCCGGCTGGAACACAGTGAAGTACGCCGAGTTCCTCAAGGGGGTAATCGCCAGTTTTAAGAGCAAAAGCATTCGAGTATCGGTATTTGTGGATCCGTTGCCCGCCATGGTACAGGGGGCTGCGGACTGCGGTGCAGATAGGGTAGAACTCTACACCGAATCCTATGCTGCGAGCTATGGTGATGGTCCAGAGCTGGCCATTGCCCCCTACGTCTTGGCAGCACAAGAGGCTAGAGTACGAGGACTTGGGGTGAATGCTGGGCATGACCTGAACCTAGAGAATCTCGGATACCTTGTAGAGCGTATACCCTGGCTGGATGAAGTCTCCATAGGCCAAGCCCTTATAGCCGATGCGCTCTACCTTGGACTCGAAAAGACAGTGCAGTCCTACCTAGAGGTAATTCGGTTGGGCGCCGAGAGGGGATATGCAGCTCTTGGGTAGATATTCAGCAGATATAAGGGCATGGGGTCGCACAACGAACCCCGCTATAGTGCTGCTGCATGGGCTCTATGGCAAGGCCACGGACTGGATTCCCATAGCCCAACTACTGGAGAGTAGCTACCGTGTGCTGGCGTTTTGCCTTCCTTGCCATGCAGATGGAATGGTAGACGATGCACCCACATTGGTCTCTATGGCTGCGCGTATAGCCGAGGGTGTGCTATCAGGTGGTGTGGAACGGTGCGAAGTGGT
>JABCOB020000036.1 GCA_013333835.2 Bacteroidia bacterium | reverse complement strand
GCAAAGGCACTGCAAACTGCTGGTAGTCTATTTGGCCGTCGGCATCCTTGGTTACAGTGCCACGAACCTCTATCCTAAAGCACCGTAGGAGCGGGGAGGCAGCCTCGAGCCTGAGCCCAGAGTCGTGATTTCCTGCGCACACCACCACCTGTAGCTCTGGGAACTCTCTGGCCAGCGTCCCCATTAGCTCGTAGTACTGGCGTTGAGCCTGTGCACTTGGATTAAGGCTGTCGAACACATCGCCCGCCACTAGCATGGCATCGGGCTGATAGTGGTGCAATTGGGCTAGAAGCCAGCGGAAAAAATGCGCATGTTCTTCAGCACGGTCATACCCATGCAACCGCTGTCCCAGATGCCAATCTGCAGTATGGAGAATGCGCATATCTACAGGGAAAAAGGACACCTTATGGTTGGGGCTAACCCAAATCGCACCCCTGGGCCAAAGAGTACCGTATGCCCCTTTGGCCTGATAGTCTATTTCTGCCAGCGCACCACAGTGATCTCGAAGAGTAGGGGAGTATAGGGGCGAATCTTGTCAGAGCCTGATTCTCCGTAAGCCTGTGAACTAGGAATCAAGAGCTTAACCTTTGCCCCAATCTTTAGCCCGGTCAGAGCGCCGCTAAAGCCTTGTATTACCTTCGAGTCGCTCTTTACCGAGAAGCTGAGCAGATTATACTTCGCATCCTCTTTGAACGTGCCGTTCGCTATGGCAGCTTCCTTGCTATTGGTGTCGAACAGAAAACCGTCGAGATGGTAGCCTGCGTAGGTTACCCACACCGTTCCGCTTTCACCCACTGTTGCACCGTCGCCCTCCTTAACTATAGCACGGTAGATCTTATCGTGCGCATTGAAACCTGGGTGGCTTGCCAGGTAGTTTTGTATTGTTGTTGCCTCAAGGGCAGACGGATCGCTCACCACTCTGCGGGGGGTGATGTAGCATAGTACTGACTGGTACTTCTGGTATCCCCCTAGCCCGGTTTCCTTGTATACCGCCGACGGCATTCCCACCAGAACTGAATCATTCGGGGCGCATTCCCGTAGCACTTGCGCTAGATATCCGCCAATGGCAGATTCGCGCACAGATTTGTAGTAGGGAGTATAATAGGTTGCCGCGTCGAAAGTGCTATAGTTCTTCGCAACCATCCTGCTGCTGGTTAGTAGCAGATTCCCATCTAGGTCTAGGACAGTCACGTCAAAGTATAGCCATTGTCCATCTGCTGGGTGTTCATTGGACCCTCCATTGCGGAGGATTTTGTAGAACGTGTGATCGCCCAGCTGCTTAGCGTCAGGGTAGTGTACCTCTCTGTAGGCATCGAGCCGAACGGCCTCATCGTCAAGCGTAAGGTCGGGTTGCTCTTTCTTACATCCGCATACCGTCACGGCCAGTGCGCCTAAGCACACCAGCGTCGCCATTTTCATCAATTGCCTTTGCAATAGTACCATATTCAATCGTAAAAGCAGAATCTGTAACACTGTGGAGCTACAGGCCTCCATTCGCCTTTTTAGCCGTATGCCTCTGCACCCTTAGGTAGCAGCATAGAGGGGTGTTAGGCGGAAGTCCTCCGTAGCTGTAGCCACCGTAGCCCTGCTCAGAGGGGATGCCGATCCACCCGCTGCCCTCTCCATGCGCAAAGAGCCTTATCCCCTTGGCGAGGCTGGGCAAAAGTCCATTCATATGTCCTACCCTCAGCAGCAGAACCGTATCGGCGTAGGTGTAGAGAGAATCTGGCAGGGATGCCCCGTCCGTTTTACCGCCAGCCGCCACGTAGGCATTGTACTTTTCCCTATTTAGCGTCCAGCGTATTGGCAGGCCGGCCTTTTGCATATCTGCCACTATATTGCTTGCCAGTAGAGTTTCGCCACGTGCCGATAGCCCCCACAGGGAGTAGGCCACCAGTAGTGAATCTCCATCTGCTAGCGCAAGCGAATCGCCCGGCACCACAGGACCATAGAGTAACCCGTCTACATCCCATACTGGCTTGCCGCCACGGGCTGATATGGCACTCCGCAGACGCTCCAATTCCCGTTTGTGTTCTTGCGCCTTATAGACATCTCGGCAGGCCGTGAACAGCATCAGCAGCCCGAGGAAAAGCCCCATTCGTCCAATTTGTGCATGCGCATTCGCCCGTGTTCTTGGGCAGGCAAACACTACCCTGCTCATCGCCTGTTCTCCCCCTCCCCCCCCGGTCGAATCTCCTTAAGCTCCACATCGAACACCACCGAGGTGTAGGGTGGCACAATCCCCGTAGAACTCCCTTGCGCGCCGAAAGCCACGCCAGAGGGGAGGATAAATACCGCATGCTCCCCTTCGCGCATGAGGCGGGCTGCACGTTCTAGCCCATCGATCACCTGCCATCGCTGCCCTAGCACAAACTGGAACGGCTCCCCCCTCTTGCGGGTGCTGTCAAAATAGTGCCCATCCAGAAATCGGCCTTCAAACTCCAGGGTAAGCGTATCCCCGTCTTTCGGGTAGGGGCCACTGCCAGCCCGCATAGGCAGGTAGTAGAGGCTGTCTGAGGCGTGGGGGACAATGTGTTCTTTCGCCAGGTACTGCCGTAGCACCACCCGTTCATACTCTCCGAAGTCCTCTATCCAGTGTAGAAAGGCCTCCTTTTCATGCGCAAAGCTTGCCGAATCCACCACCTCTAGCACCCGTACATCCACCCGCATGAGGTCGCCGCTGTCCAAGTACTCTGGCAGAGTGGTGGCTAGCCCTTGCGTGAAAAAGCTGTAGGCATCTAGGTAAAAGCTCGCGCTATCGCCAGACGACAAGCGGGCGAGGCACGCCTCTATAGAGCCTGGGTAGCTGGCATGTTCCAGCTGAAACCGCCTCCCTCCAGAAAAGAAAGCCGAATCGTTCCAGGTGCTGTAGCGCAGGTACACTGTGATGTAATCGCCCACCTGTACCGTGCGTACCGTGTCGCCAAGCTCCGCCCGCTTGCAGTAAGTGCGTCCCTCTAGGGGCGTGTAGCCCTGT
>JABCOB020000035.1 GCA_013333835.2 Bacteroidia bacterium | reverse complement strand
GGACTACATAGGGGCGGCAGATACCTTTAGGGCCGCTGCCATAGACCTCCTAGCAGTATGGCCCGAACGTGCTGGGGCTACGCACATCAAGCAGCAAATGGGGGCTGACCCTGCCTCTGTGGCCTTTGACACCCTGAATGCCGCCTGCGCCAACAACGCCGATGTGGTGCTGGTGGACACCGCGGGACGCCTGCACAACAAGGTGAACCTAATGCAGGAGCTAGCCAAAATCAAACGGGCGATGCAGAAGCTCAACCCGAATGTGCCGCAAGAGATTCTGCTGGTGCTAGATGCCTCCACGGGGCAGAATGCCTACGAGCAGGCGAAGCAGTTCCTGCAGGTGACTGAGATCAATGCGCTGGCACTCACTAAGCTCGACGGCACGGCGAGAGGGGGGGTCGCCATCGGGATATCAGACCAGCTGCAGGTGCCTATCAAGTACATCGGTATTGGCGAGGGGGTGGGCGATCTACAGCCGTTTGACAAGGAGGCCTTTGTAGATTCACTATTCGCGTAGTTAGGGGAGAACGCTCTAATCATTCGCCATGCGCTGCGCCACCATCATCACCCTGGGCTGCTCGAAGAATGTGGTGGATAGCGAGCACCTCGCAGCTGCACTAAGCGCGCAGGGTTGGGATGTGCAGATGGATGCCGAACCGAGGGCTGGCGACACGCTGCTTATCAACACCTGCGGCTTTATTGGTGATGCCAAGGAAGAGTCTGTGAATCAGATTCTCGCAGCAGGAGAATGGCGCAGGCAGAAGCGTATAGGTCGGTTGCTCGTATTCGGTTGCCTCTCACAGCGCTACCCGCACGAGCTGGCGCAGGAGATACCAGAGGTAGATGGATGGTTCGGCGCACGGGAGCTAGCACCACTGCTGGAGTATCTTGGGTGTAGCATGGGCAGCAATACGCTTATCGCTCGCCAGCTCTCTACTCCAGGGCATTACGCCTACCTCAAGGTGGCTGAGGGTTGCGATAGAGGGTGCGCCTTTTGCGCCATACCGCAGATTAGGGGGCGATTCCACTCTATACCGATGGGTATCCTCCAGCCTGAGGCTTGCCAGCTTGCCGAGGGTGGGGTAAAGGAGTTGATACTCATAGCCCAAGAACTCACCTACTACGGCTATGACCTAGGCCAACCCAACGCTTTGGTGGAGCTTGTTCAGGCGCTCGCGAAGATAGACTCCCTCAGGTGAATACGCTTGCATTACGCCTACCCGCACAATTTTCCCATGCAGCTGGTGGAGTGGATGGCCAACGAGCCGAAGGCCTGCCACTACCTTGATGTCCCCTTGCAGCATATAAGCGATACGGTGCTAAAAGCTATGCACAGAGCCCACAATGCTGCCGAGGCCAAGCGATTGGTAGAGATGCTGCGTGCAAGAATTCCAGACATCGCCCTAAGGACTACGCTGCTGGTGGGCTTCCCGGGCGAGACCGACAGGGATGTCTACGCGCTAGAGCAGTTTATGCACGGTGCGGAGTTCGACCATTTGGGCATATTCACCTACTCTGAGGAGGAGGGTACCTACGCGGCGCTGCATGCCGAAGATACTATTCCCCAGGCGGAAAAGGAGGCTCGTCGCGGGCATCTCATGGAGCTTCAGCAGTCCATATCAGCTCGTAGAAAATCCCGTTTCCTTGGGCAGAAGCTAGAGGTGATGGTAGATGCTGCCGCAGGATTGGGAGAGTATATTGGACGCACCCGTTATGATAGCCCTGAGGTGGATGGGGAGGTGCTGGTGAAATCGCCAATAGTGCTGGCGAATGGACAGATAGTCCCAGTGGTGATAGACAAAACCTCGGAGTACGACCTAGAGGGCACGGCAACCCTGTAGGCTGCGCCTATTTCAAGATTGCGTATGGCCAAGCAGAATAAGACGTCGGTAGAGGCTAAGACCATCCTTAAGGAGTTCGCAGACAGGAAATATAAGCCAGTCTACCTGCTGCATGGGGATGAGAATTTCTTTCGCGATCAAATCTGCTCATACCTGCTTGATAACGCTCTGCCCCAGGAGCAGCAGGCGTTTAACCTCTTCCAGGTGTACGGGCGCGATCTCACAGGAGGTCAGGTGGCAGACATGGCCTCTCGGGTGCCGATGAATGCACCTTTCATACTGATAGTGGTGCGGGAAGCGCAGGAACTCAAGGCCCTCAGACCGTTGGCGCAGTACTGCCTTCGCCCGAATCCACAGGCTGTAGTAGTGCTGAATTACAGCCAGAAGTACAAGCCTGGCCAGGGGAAGAGTAGCGATAATGCAATGCTCCTGGCTGCCATAAAGGGGAGTGGAGTTGTATTTGAATCGGCTCCGCTACGAGATTATGAGGTAGCTTCCTGGGTGGAGGAGTACGTGAAGGAGCAAGGGCTTACGATTGCGCCAAGAGCTAGCCAGATGCTCGCCTACCAGCTGGGCACTGACCTTGCCAGGGTGGCCAACGAGGTAAAGAAGCTGCAAATAGGCATGCCGCCCGAGGTGCATGACATTACCGAGACGATGGTGGCCGAGACCATTGGGATGAGCAAAGAGTTCAACCCTTTTGAGCTAACCAAGGCCATAGGTACTGGCAATCTCCCCGAGGCAATTCGCATAGCTACCAACATGGCAGCCAATCCCAAGGGCAATGAGGCTCCCGTAATACTTGCCACCCTGCATAGCTATTTCGTGAAGGTATTCCGCTACTCGGTGCTGCAGGCCAAAAGGATACCCGAGGGGGAGATTGCCAGCCGGCTGGGGGTACATCCCTTTTTCCTGCGAGAGTATGCCCAGGCTGCAGCCCGCTACTCGCTGGCTAAGTGTGCCAATATATTCAGCCTACTGCGGAGTGTGGATATGCAGAGCAAGGGATTTGGGGCGAGCGTACCGTATGGCGATATGCTCCGGGAGACGATAATTCGGATAATGCGATAGAATATGATACTGCTCCTAATTGTAATCACCGTAGTCGTCTCCGCTCTGTGCTTTCGGCAGCGCGATTTGTTCTACCGGTTGGCGCTTTCACCCTTCCAGGTGGTGCACAGCAAGCAGTACTACAGGCTGCTCACCCACATGTTTGTGCACGGGAGCTGGCTGCATCTCATTATCAACATGCTGGTGTTCTACTCCTTTGCCTCAGAGGTGTGGGAGCTTTTCCATTCACTGGCCGATTCGGGGTGGGTATCAGTGCCAACACTCCACTTCCTGACGCTCTACCTAGGAGGCGGGGTAACGGCAGCAGTGCTGGGTTTACCCAAGCAAAAAGATAACCCCGCAGCGCTGAGCGTAGGGGCTTCAGGCGGCGTGGCGAGCGTGATATTCGCCAGCATTTTTTTTGACCCTTGGACTCCGCTCTACCTCTTTGCGCTAGTGCCGATTCCTGGAATCCTGCTGGGTGTGGGCTACGTGGTGTACTCCTGGCGGATGGCCGCCCGCAATGTGAATGACCACATAGACCACCGAGCCCACCTCTACGGCGCCATATTTGGATTCATATACCCATTGCTCATGAACCCCAAGCTCATCAGTTTTTTCTTGTCGGCCATTACAGATTTACCGTGGTTCTAACCCCTCGGCTACATGCTCCTACGCACGCTGTACGATCCCCAGCCACCTCGGGGGCGCCTGGTATGGGTTGATGGGCAGTTTCTACCCGCCTCCACCCCCATATTCACGCATGCAGAATGGCAGGGTGCGCAGCTTTTGGGGTTTGGCATTCCGCTCATTGCGCATGGCACTACAGCCCGCCAGCTGCCAGACTACTTCGCGAGCCTCTCTACCCAGCTGTCATTGGCTAAGCTGCCGTTCCCCGCAGGGCTATCGTTGGAGACGCTCGAGAAGGCTATAGCCACCCTGCTCAACCGCAATCGGCACTTCAGCACCACCCTACTCCTGCTGGAGGCTTACCTGCATTACGAGCGAGACATGCTAGGCTTTGAGAATGCCACCACGAGCCTAGCAATCAGCAGTCTACCGGCGGGATGCACAACCTATGTAGAGCCAGAGAGGCCAGTGTTTCTCGAATTCTACAAAGAGCGACAAATGCCCATAGGCCCTGCAGCAGGTATCCGTTGGCTGGCTAGCCCCGTAGAATGGTATGCTGAGCACTACGCAGCCAGATACGGGAGGGATTACGGGATTCTGCTCAATTCGAAGGGGCGAGTAGCTGGCATCCCTGGGCGAATGCTCTACATTTACACATCCGAGAAGATGCTCGTCACCCCCCCGGTAGAAGAGGGCGCGGTGGATGACCCTATTCGGCTTATGATAGCGCGCACCGCACCGCTTTCCAAAGGGGTAGTGGCAGTGGAGGAACGGGCTCTGATGCCCAAGCAGCTCTTGGAGGCTGAACAGATATTCCTCGCCAGCACGTGGTATGGGCTGGAGCGCGTGGTAGGCATTGGCAATTACCCGCGCTACATGACCGGAGTAACGCCCCCACTGACCGAAATGCTCAACAGGGTCTATTTCCCCGAAAGAACGACGCAAACCCCGTAGAGCGCCGCGGTAAAGGGAACGTGCGCGTAGTGTTCCCCTCTATTAGGCATTGGGATCTCTGCAGCGGTCTTGTATTGCGACATTCTGCCCAAAAAGAAAACGCCCACCTCCAGGTGGGCGTTTTCTTTTTCTGTAAGCCGCGCTACATCCGCATTTTCCGAGGCTCTATCATCCGTTCGGGGGAGAGGATTTCGTCGAGCTGAGCCTTGGTGAGCCACCCCTTTTGCAGCACGAGGTCGTAGACGCTTGCATTCTGCTCTAGGGCCTCCTTGGCCACAATGGTCGATTTCTCATAGCCGATCACAGGGTTCAGCGCCGTTACAATCCCGATGCTATGGTACACGAGGTCTTTGCACCTGTCGGCGTTGGCTGTGATTTCGTTCACGCAGCGATGCTCTAGGGTCTTGAGGCCATTCTTCAGCATCACTACGCTCTCAAATATGCTCTGTACCGCTACGGGTTCGAATACATTCAGCTCTAGTTGCCCGGCCTCTACTGCCATCGTCACGGTGAGGTCGTTGCCAATCACCTTGAAGGCAACTTGGTTCACTACCTCGGGGATCACTGGGTTCACCTTCCCGGGCATGATGCTAGAGCCGGGTTGCCGTGGGGGGAGGTTGATCTCGTTGAGCCCAGTACGAGGGCCTGAGGAGAGGAGGCGGAGGTCGTTGCAGATCTTTGATACCTTGGTGGCCAACCGTTTAAGGGCGCTCGAGTAGGTTACGAAATCGCTGGTATCTTGGGTAGCCTGCACCAGATTGCTCGCGAGGCGCACCTTGTAGCCTGAAATGCGGCAGAGGTGCTCTGTGCATTTCTCGGCGTAGCCCGGCTCGCTGTTAATGCCCGTGCCGATGGCCGTTGCCCCCATATTCTGCTCTAGGAACAGGTCGGCAGCCCTTTTTAGCACGGCGCTTTCCCCCTTGAGCATATCGGCATAGGCTTGGAACTCCTGCCCGAGCGTCATGGGCACTGCATCCTGTAGCTGGGTGCGCCCCATTTTTATGATGTGCTTGAACTCCTCGGCCTTGGCGGCAAAGGCAAGCGCAAGGCTATCTACCGCCTCGGTGAGCTTCTCGTTTATCATGTAGATGCCCAGCTTCATGGCGGTGGGGTAGGCATCGTTGGTGCTCTGTGATAGGTTCACATGGTTATTGGGGTGGCAGTACTGGTATTCGCCGCGCTTGTGCCCCATGATTTCCAGGGCACGGTTGGCGATTACCTCGTTCGCATTCATGTTGGTGGAGGTCCCGGCGCCGCCCTGTATCATGTCGACCACGAAGTGCTGGTGTAGCTTTCCGTTGCGTAGTTCGTGGCAGGCTGTTACTATGGCATCGCGGATGTCGGTTGGCAGCAGCCCGAGGTCATGGTTGGCCTCTGCAGCCGCCTCTTTCACCATCGCTAGCCCGTTGATTATCGAGGGGTAGAAGCTGATGTTCACCCCAGAGATGGCGAAATTCTCCAGCGCCCTCAGGGTCTGCACCCCGTAGTAGCTCTCGGCAGGCACGTTGCGCTCCCCGAGGAGGTCATGCTCTAGGCGGGTATTGCCGCTAAAGTACTGCGCGCCCGTTTTGATACGTTGGGCGTTTGCCTGCCCCATCCGTTGGGATACCACCTGTACTATGTGGCTGAATACCTTGATGGTGGCATCGGCATCGCTCTGGAAGAATTTTTTGCCGATTACCAGCACTGAGGTTGTGACTAGCGCCCTGGCCGAGGTGGAGTGGGTGGAGTCTGGCATCCACGAGCCCTCGCCCAGGAAGTCGCCCGAGTGGAATTGCGCCAGCTTGATCTCGGCGCCGTAGGGGCTGCTCTTGTAGAGCTCCACCTCGCCCTCGAGGATGATGAAGAACTCTTCCCGGGGCCCGTTCTCCCAAAAGAGCAGTTCGCCGGCCTTAAAATCGACCTCTCGCACGCTGTCGGCTAGCGCGGCAAGCTGCCGTGTGTCCAAATCTTGAAATAGCCGAATCCCCTTGAGGAATTCCATCGTCTGCTGCCTATCCATCGCCTTGATTTTGACGTTTTTATATCAGCCTTCCTATCGGTACTTGCCGAAAAAGAATCCGCAAAGGTAGGCATTCTAGGCTATGGAAACAAGCCTGCAGAAAAACACAGGGGCAATCGGGCGGGCTACCGTGCCGTTGCGCATGTTACTGGAGAGGGCAAAGCGATGGGCGGGCGGGCGT
>JABCOB020000034.1 GCA_013333835.2 Bacteroidia bacterium | reverse complement strand
TGACGACACGCTGGAAAGTTTCAGAGAAATACTAGAAACTGCTGCCCAATTTAATGATGTTATAAATCGTTCATTTCCGACTAGGGGGGCTCTTACATGTGGTAGAATAACATTCTATGAATATAGTGCTGATTCTGAAAAGGGGGGATCCTATAGACAAAATGTTTTAACGGGGAAAGGGCTTGTTGAAGCTCACGAGAAAGGAGAGAACCTTAATATAGCAAGCTGCGTAATTGATAAGTCTGTAATTGATACTATTAGCAAACAAAATGGAAATATTGAAAATCTAGTAAAAGACAAGCGATATTGTACAAAGTCCCCTATAAAAAAGAAAATCCTAGACCCGCTGAAGAGTACCTAATGACTAGGACTATCAGCGACAAAGAAAGCTATAAAAGTAAGACAAAAGAGCTAGCAAACGCCTTTAAAATGGATAATAAGACTATTACTAAAAGGGCAAAGGAACTATTTTTAAACACTGTAAAATTTTACTGGTCACAAGTGGGAACTCAAGATGAATTTGATTGCGAATATGCAACATCTCTTCTCGAATAATCCCAAAACCAACTCGCTCCATTAAACTAAACTATGCCAACCCCATCCCATTCCTCTCTCCGCTTCATCGACCTCTTCGCAGGGGCGGGAGGTCTGTCGGTCGGGCTATCGCAAGCGGGCTTTAACTGCCTACTGGCCAGTGAGCTGCAACCCGCCTACGCGAAAACCTATGCGCACAATCACGCACAGACCCTGGTAGAGGTCGGGGATATCCGTGCGCTAGATGCGAGTGGGACGATGGAGAGGTTGGGGCTTAAACGTGGGGATTTGCCCCTGCTGGCCGGAGGGCCTCCGTGCCAAGGATTCTCAATCAACGCCCCTAGACGAAGTGCAGAGGACCGACGCAACCATCTCTTCCGGGAGTTCCTACGCTTCGCCGAGACGCTTGCGCCGCGGGCTGTGCTAATAGAGAATGTACCTGGGCTGGTCTCGTTCGAGAGGGGAGCCACACTACAGGCTATACTCGATTCGCTTACCACCCTGGGCTATAGGGCTGATGTGCGGATACTGGGGGCTGCCTACTACGGCGTACCGCAGACGCGGTGGCGCACCATTATTGTGGGCTTTCGCGACGGGGAGAATCCCGAGAAGGCCTTCCCCTCCCCCGTGGCCAACGGGGCGATTCGGACGAACTTCACCACCACTTTTGGCGGCAAGCAGCTGGTACACAATCCAGTTGGCAAGGGAATGCGCGCATTCACCACGGTAGAGGAGGCAATAGGCGACCTACCGCCCCTGGCCAACGGTGAGCGGGGCGCTGCGGTAAAGCCCTACACTTCCAGGCCGAGGGGGATCTATCAGGAGGCTGCGCGGCAAAACTCTGATGGGATTCGCAACCACGAGGCCCCACGCCTATCCGATATAAATTTGGCCCGGCTTGCGCACATAGCCCCCGGGGGTAACTGGACAGACATCCCCGAGGCACTGCTCCCTGAGGGGATGCAGCGTGCCCGTAGGTCTGACCACACCATGCGATACGGGCGTGTTCGCCCCGATGGGCTGGCCTCCACCATCCTCACCAAGTGCGACCCCCACTGGGGCGCCTACTTCCACTACGCGCAGGCCAGAGCCTTCACCGTGCGCGAGGCGGCAAGGATTCAATCGTTCCCGGACCGATTCCAATTCCTAGGCACCATGGCCGAGCAGTATGCCCAGGTGGGAAATGCCGTCCCGCCGCTGCTAGCCAAGGCGATAGGTGTGGCAATGAAACGGGTACTGGAGGATGCCCGTTCTCTCGAGACAAGGCGTTCCCATTCACTACAAATCTAAACCAACCCTTTACTGAAATTAGAGCAAGTGTAGACTGACATGATTGGATGGTAGGCAAAAGTATGGTGGGCTAATAGACAAGCAACTTCCGGGCCACCCCACCTAGTTCATCAATCTAGGGAAAAATCACATCTCTATGAAAATTGGAGTAACCTAAAATAGGAGAATGCGAAAAGTACCCAGCACAATGCGACGTTATGCGAGATGAGAGACCGCCATACGGAAACGCAACACGGAGTTTTGGAGCGCGACGCGGCACGCCACGTCGCTACAAACGCCAGCTGTGGCAATCAGGCTATTGAAAATGGATTGTATAATAATCTCCAAAAACTTGAAAATAATATTCTCTTCGATTATCGTTTAAAATGACCCAAACGTAGGGGCGATGCCGAGCGCAGCGAGTGCCCGCCCTCTTCGCAAGGGATCGCCTTATTCTGCAATAGGCACAAGCTTCTTCGGCATTCCCCCTTTTTACGAAGAAAATACTACCTTTGCAGGTCGAGAAGCCACATAAACCCGCAATACCAAACCATAACTCCCCATGCCCAAAGAGCGAGAGACCGACCTGCTGATCCACAACCTGCTCGCGGCGAGCGACATAGCGCACCACGCCGAGGGGAGCGGGATAAAGGAGGTGGATGACGCACTGCGCACCGCGAGCAAGCGGGGCACGGGGCGACCAGGATTCCCGGAGTACGTGGCGCAGGTGGGCGACTACATCCTCGTGCTGGAGAATAAGGCCAGCGCGGAGCACCAGGCCAAGTACCTCAACGAGGCGAGCGGCACGCTGCTGATGGACACCCCGAGCGTAACGCAGTACGCCGAGAATGGAGCACTCCACTACGCGCTCCGCATAGTGGAGAACTCCAACTTCAAGAAGGTATTCGCCTTCGGCTGCAGCGGCACTGAGCGGGGACGGCTCACCATACGGCCAATATTCGTGTCGCCCTCGGGCTACCGGGTGATGAAGCGGGTGCAGGACTTCAGGCAGTTCGCCCCAGACAGCATCGACTGCTACTACCGCGAGGTGGTGTGCGGAGGCGAATCGCTTGAGCAGGTAGAACTCATCGAGATTCTACGCCGTGCACGGGGGCTACATGAGGACCTGCGGAACTACGGGCAGCTAGGCGATGACGAGAAGCCGCTCATCGTATCGGGCATACTGCTGGCCTTGATGGAGCCAGACTTCAGCACCGAGCGGCTCACTGGCGATGCCACCCGTAGCGACGGGGCTAAGCTCTTCGAAGCCCTATCGGCCCACCTCGACCGTGTGCACCTTGAACCCCCAAGCAAGAAGCAGCGGGTAGTGGACCAGTTCCGCATCATCCTCAACCGCCCTGAGCTCTCCAACCACAACCCCCAGCTGGGGAAATCGCCCCTCCGCTACTTCGCCGAGTACCTCTACTCCAATATCCTCACGGCCATCTGCAACAATGCGCCAGAGGACATCCTGGGGAGGTTTTACGGCGAGTTCATCCGCTACAGCGGTGGCGACGGGCAGACGCTGGGGGTGGTACTTACCCCACGGCACATCACCGACCTATTCTGCGACCTCGCGCAGCTGCGGACCGACGATAGGGTATTCGACCCGTGCTGCGGAACGGGGGGATTCCTGGTGGCAGCCCTACACCGGATGCTGGGGCTAACCGAAGACCCCAAGGTCCAGGAGCATATCCGCCGCGATAGCCTCTACGGAATCGAGTACCGCGAGGATATGTACAGCATAGCCACCACCAACATGATACTGCGGGGCGATGGCAAGAGCAACCTGGTGTGCGGTGATTTCCTCAAGCAGGATGCCCAAACGCTGCGCGGCAAGGGATTCACGGTCGGTTTCATCAATCCCCCCTACTCGCAGGGCAAGACCGAGGCGACCGCCCACCTCTCCGAGCTCCGGTTTATCTGCCACCTACTGGACTCTTTAGCCCCCGAGGCGCGGTGTGTCGCCATAGTGCCGCAGAGCACCATGGTGGGCAAGACCAAGCAGGATAAAATCGACAAGCGGTATATCCTCGATAATCACACCCTAGAGGGGGTGATCACCCTCAATACCAACACCTTCTACGGCGTGGGGGTGAACCCCGTAATCGCCGTATTCACCGCGGGCGTGCCGCACCCCGAGGGGAAGCTGGTGAAGTTCGTCAACTTCCAGGACGACGGCTACGTGGTGGCCAAGCACCTCGGGCTGCTGGCCAAGGACGACGTGGAGGGCAAGCGCTGCCACCTGCTCGACTGCTGGCACCAGGGCAAGGCAGACAGCAGCAAGTTCATAGTGCGCACCACCGTGGAGCATGACGATGAGTGGCTGCACGCCTTCTACTACTACAATGACGAGCTGCCCCGGGAGGAGGACTTTCGGCAGGCGATGGCTGACTACCTGACGTTTGAGTTCAGCATGATTGCGCACGGGCGGGGATACCTGTTTGGAGAAAAGGCCATCGCCCCCCCAAAGGCAGTCAACCGCGCAGATTGGGGCTGGTTTACCCTCGGCGATTACTTCGATGTGGTGATAGGCAAGAGCCTCGATGCCAACAAGATGGAGTACACGGGGAGTCGCCCCTACATCACTAGGAAAACCACCAACAATGGGCTGGAGGGCTTTATCGATGCTGAAGAGGAGTTGCTGAACGTCTCCTACCCCGTGATTACGATAGGGAATGAGACCTGCACGCCCTTCGTGCAGACGTTCCCCTTTTTCACCGGGACCAAGGTGAATATCATGATTCCCAAGTTCGCTATGTCTCGCTATGTGCTGCAATTCATCTCGATGTGCATTGCCCAGCTACGCGATAGATTTTCATATTCATTCACTATCAATTCGACTAGGCTCAAGGAGCTGAAAGTGCAGCTACCCAAATCGGAATCTGGTACCCCCGACTGGGCATATATGGAAGAATATATGCAGGGCGAAGAGCAGGCT
>JABCOB020000033.1 GCA_013333835.2 Bacteroidia bacterium | reverse complement strand
CCCCCTTGATTTCGTTCTGCACGGTGGGGAAAGAGTACACATAATCGTCGAGCACGATGGCGATGGAGCGATGGAGGTTGTCTGCCGTCATACGGGCCCATACCTTAGCACCCTCGGCATTCATCCACATGGAGACCTCGGCCTCACCTCTGGTTTGGCCAAATTCGCTGCGTGCGCCAGCTATGGCGCCCCCGTCGAGCTTGGGCTGCCCGTCTCGGCTGGTTACCTTGGTAGCCACCAGCTGGTAGATGCTCTGGGTTTTATCCCACGAGGGAGATTTCACCGTCCACAGCAGGCGGAGCGTTTTGGGGAACAGCTGCGCAATGCGGGGATCGTGTAGAATGGCATTGATAGCCGCCGTGTCGCGGTAATGCGCCATACCTACTACAGGGCCTGGGTAGAGCTCGCCCTGCTGGGTCATGGAAGGCGTAAGGAGCGCAAAGAGGGGATTCTCACGCAGAAAGGCCGCGCGGTCAAACTGCTGGGTAGAATCCTTCTTCCCGCTAGCCTCTACTTCGCTAAGGAGATCGCTCGTGGTGGAATCTGACCCTCCCTGGGCAGCTGTGCTATCTGATGCGGTGGTGACGCTATGCTCGGCCTCGCCTTGGTTTGCCTGCCTATCCGTTTCATGCTCTGCTGGCTGCGCCACCGTATCATCATGCGCTGGGGCTACCGTTTCGTTGGAGGGCTGAGCCTGCTGTAGCAAATCCTCAACACCCGCTGCGGGAGCTTGAGGTTCACCGGAATCCTCCGTCTGGCGAATCTCGCGCATCCGGGCGTTAGCCTGCGCAAGGTACTGATAGGCCTCCTGATTCTCGTAGGTTTCCCAGAACTCTAGGCTGGCCGTCCCTTGCAGGAGCTTACGCACCCGCTCTGGCTCTTTCACACCGGGGAGCTCCACAAGGATACGCCCGCTACGCTCTATCCGCTGCACGTTCGGCTGGGTAACGCCAAAGCGGTCGATACGATTCCGGATGATGGTATAGGAATTGTCAATGGCCCCCTCAGCCTCCTCGGCAAGGACTGAAAGCACCTGGTCGTTGGTGGCATTGAAGGGGATCTTATCGCGGAGCTCCACGGTGCTGAATATCGCGGCGAGCTTTCCCTGGGGGGCTATCTCTTGGTAGACCCTGCCGAAACGGGTTACAAAGCTCTCACTAGGTGCCATCTTGGCTGCCCGGTTCATCGCCTCCAAGAATGCTGCATCGGCACTGTGATTGGAGAGCGACATGAGCACATCGTACACCGAGACCTCGAGCATCACATTCATCCCGCCTTTAAGGTCGAGCCCGAGGTTGATCTCCCGCTCCTTGCAGTCGTTATAGCTATACTTTCGAATCCAGAAGAAGTTGTAGACCGTTTCGGTGGCCATGGAGTCGAGGTAGGTGTTTTCGGCCTGCTTGAGGGCCTTCTCCTGCTCGATGGGATCTGTAATCCCCACCACGGCTCGCTTGGCATACTCTGCCGCACGGTGCTCTACCCGCGAGCTAAACCAGGTGAATGATAGCTGATATAAGCACACCAGCGCTAGCGCGATGGCAAATATCCTTACCGCTCCTTTATTCTGCATTGTAATACTGTTTACTCATCAAATCTTGCCCAAGAGAATGCCTGTAAAAACCGCGCAAATGTAGGTAAATTTTGGAAAAGAAACACCATTTGCCGCAATATTTCACCCGAACGTTGCCGCTGGAAACCGCTTAATGCTAGGATTCTTACACATCCCGAAGGTCAAACGGGCCTCTGCTCACTGCGCATTCCCAAAGGGGGCGATTCCCGGTGAATTGCCCTTTCTATTCCCCTTTACTCTGGGTTTACCGTTCCAGAATTATAAGCTCCTCCAACGCACGCTTTGGCACGTAGTGCACTCCGCCCTCCCGGTAGTATTTCACGTCGCCTTCGGGCTGCATGGGTACACACTCTACCTGTTCAGAGGGTTTGCCCAATGCGAGTACCAGTGGGATTTTTTGCCCTTCCGAAAGCCCTAGAATATCCGCGAGTTCGTTGCGCTTCACCGTGGCAATCATGCAGCCGCCCAACCCCATCTCCGCAGCCCCCAGCATCATGCTCTGCGCCGCAATGCCTGCATCCAGCGGGTGAACCGCACCTGCCTCTACTATAGCTATATAGCCCGTGGGGCGCTCCCCCTCTGCCGGGCCCGCCCAATGGGTAAGGTAGGCCGCCCAGCCCAATGTGCCGAACACCTGCCCCCGCAGTGCAGGATCGGTAATGAGAGCAAAGCGCAGCGCCTGCTTATTGCCCGCGGAGGGCGACATTCGGGCGAGATCTACGAGTTCTCGTAACTGCCCAAGGCTAACGGGCGGCTCCTGGGCAAACCGCCGAATACTGCGCGAGGTGTAGATGAGATCTTTAAGCATAGCGTTCTGCTGTTTTTGGATAGCGGGGCAAAGTTAGTAGCTTTTCTGCTTAAAATCAAGCCTAAACCGATTTAAAGGGCCTGCGCGCATTGCCTCGTTGGGCGCTTTGGCATCCTGCAGAATTGGGCGGAGGCTTACCCCTTTACAACCATTACGGCAATGGCTGCGTATTCTCTATTGCACTGTTGCGGCTCGTCTTAAGCATCTGAAAT
>JABCOB020000032.1 GCA_013333835.2 Bacteroidia bacterium | reverse complement strand
GTGGTGGGGATTGGGTAAGGCGCTAGCCCTAGGGGCGGTGCTGCTGCTCACTACGCTCTATGGGGTTATACAGGGCCTGGTGATGCTGGCGGCGCAATTCGAGCTGCTCTTTGTGAACGGATTCCACCTCCCCTACCTTACGGGGGCGGCCTTCTTCTTTGCCGCCCTAGTGGTGGGGCTGGTTATCGGGATATGGAAAACCCGCCAACGGGGGGCCACTATGGCTAACCTCCTCCTCACCTGCGCTGCCAGGCTCCTGCTGGGCTATAGTAGCTATGCTGTGATCCTCATTCGGTCGCTAGCCAATCCTACTCTCGACCAGAATGGGGTAGATAACATGTTCTCACTCCGCTCCTACCTGAACCGTGAACAGTATGGAGATCGTCCACTCCTCTCTGGTCCCTACTACAACGCTCCTGTAGTTGACTACAAGGATGGTGCCCCTACCTACGCCCCCCGCGATGGGAAGTACAAGGTGGTGAATAGCAAAACGGACATCATCTACGATTCCCGTTTCACCACCATATTCCCCCGCATGTGGAGTCGGGATAATATCCACGTGCAGGGTTACAAGAGTTGGGTGAATATCAAGGGGCGTCCCATTACAGTAACTGGACGAGACGGCAAGCAGGAGACCATCAACGTTCCCACGTTCGGGGAGAATCTGGCATTTTTCTTCTCCTACCAAGTAGGTTTTATGTACTGGCGCTACTTCATGTGGAACTTCAGCGGGCGGCAGAACGACTACCAGGGCTATGGACACGATGCCCTCCGTGGGAACTGGATCTCGGGGATTCCGTTCATTGATGATACCCGCCTAGGCCCTCAGGATCAGCTCCCCGAACCCTACCGTAGCAATCGAGCCCGCAATCGCTACTACATGCTCCCCCTCTTGCTTGGAATCGCAGGGCTGGTGTCCCACTTCCGCCGCCGCACCCAGGATGCTGGGGTTGTGCTTACCCTCTTCTTCCTTACAGGGGTGGCTATCGTCATGTACCTGAACCAGAAGCCTTTTGAACCCCGAGAGCGAGACTATACCTTCGCGGCCAGCTTCTACGCCTTCGCCATTTGGGTGGGCTTGGGGATGATTCCCTTCGCCCGCTTCTTGGCCCGTTTCCTTAGGGAGCGGATAGGTGTAGCCGTGGCGAGTATCGTTGCGATGCTAGGAGTTCCCGTGCTGATGGGAAGTCAGAACTGGGATGACCATGACAGATCGCACCGCTACATCTCGGTAGATTTTGGCAAGAATATGCTCAACTCTTCCGAGAAGGACGGTATTCTCTTTACGTATGCCGATAACGACACATTCCCGCTTTGGTACGCCCAGGAGGCCGAAGGATTCCGCCGCGACGTGCGGATCTGCAACCTGACCTACCTGGGGGGCGACTGGTACGTGGATGTGATGAACCGAAAGGCCTATGAAGCCGACCCTCTGCCCTTCAACCTTAAGCGAGAGGATTACTTGGAGGGGAAGAATGACATAGTACTGGTGCAGAATGTACTCGGACGTCCCTATGACCTCAAGCAGGCACTCAACTTCGTGCTGAGTAACGACCCTCGCACTAAAGTTACCTCGCCATATGTGGGGGGATCAGAGCTCTCCTACTTCCCTACCAACACTCTCACAGTTCCAGTACCTGCAAGCGTGCGAGGCACCCTAGTTCCACAACAGTTCGACTCGGCAGTTCTCGACACCCTAACGCTCAAGCCAACGGGTAATTTGCTATATAAGAATGGGTTCGCCATGTATTGCCTATTGGCCAACAATAACTGGCAACGCCCGCTCTACTATTCGCCCCTCCTACCGAAGGATATGTACTGGGGGCTTGACCGCTACTTTGTGAGCGATGCGGTGGTAAGCGAGGTGCTGCCAGTGGATAGAGCCCGCACGCAGGTGATGACAGATACGGCTAGGGCCAACCGCCTGCTGATGAAAGATTATAGCTTCCGTAGTTTCGCCGATCCTCGGGTATATGTAGACGAAACCTGCAAGCGGATGTCTGAGTACTACTTGCGGGCTTTTGCCAGTGCCATAGAGGCTACTCTGGTATTTGGGGAGAAGGGGAGAGCCGAACAGCTTATAGACCGTTGTTTCGAGGTACTACCCCCAAGCCAGATCGATTGGAGCTACAATTGGCTGCCTATCGTAGAGGGATATTACCGCTGCGGTGCCAAGGAGAAAGGCGCAGCTAAGGTGCAGGAATACGCGCTGCAATGCATAGACGTGCTGTCCTATGCCTACAAACTTCCTGTAAGGCTACAAGGCACTATACGGAATGATCAGCAGATGGCACTCGGAGTCCTCCAGGAACTCGAGAAAATGGCTACGCTCTATGACGATGCAGCCACACTCAAGCTCCTCGACCAGCTCCTAGGCGAAAAGGACGCAAAATAGCCATGCTCAATCTGAGTCCACCCCGCTGGGTGGCGTGCTTGGTGCCGGGTATCACTTGGCACATACCCAATTGTGCGAACGAGGTGTACCTAACGTTTGACGACGGCCCTACGGCTGCCGTTACCCCGTGGGTGCTTGCAGAGCTTGCGGCACGCGGTGTCAAAGCCACCTTCTTCTGCCTTGGCCGAAATGCGGAACGATATCCAGACATAATGGCTCAGATCAGAGCCGAAGGGCACGCCGTGGGCAATCATACCTACAGCCATCTGAAGGGTTTCACCACTCCTACGGTAGATTACTATCATGATGCAGCGCTGGCCAATACGTTTCTGCATGCTTCGCTTTTCCGTCCTCCTTACGGGCGGATTACTGTGGAGCAGATGCGGATGCTATCGGCTCGCTACCGAGTGGTGCTGTGGTCTTTGCTCAGCATGGATTACAGTCGGCATGTGACCCCGGCGCGCTGTCTGCAGTTCGTAACCAGACATGTGCAGAGTGGCGATGTCATAGTATTCCACGATTCGCTGAAAGCCGAGCGAAATCTGCGCTATGCCCTTCCACGAGCCTTAGACTGGATGTTGGCCAACGGCTACAGTTTCTCTACCTTGGCCGAGGCCGCACCAGTGGGGATACTTACACCAGCCTTACTACACCATTAGGGAGCTGGGTAGTGCTGCAATTTTCATTCTATCTTGGTTTAGTAAGCGAAGTACTCGTCACATCGTCGGGTGCAAAATGGGGACATGTTGCCCTGTATTGCCTTTGTCGGGAACTTACAACTAGCCCTAGGGAGAACGCCAAAAGACCTTATAGCGGGTCGTATTGCCGTATTGTGCCCATACCCGATAGTCGCGGAGTGCATCGGGCACATGGACTGCCATATTGAGAGGGGAAATGGCGAGTTGGAGAGTGGCATTGCGTTGAGGCCATCCCCGTAGATCTCCTACCTCCTTTCAGCAGCAATAAGGGGGCGCAGGTTTACAACCTGCGCCCCCTTATTGCTTGGAGACCTATTTTCCTGCCTACTGCTTAAGCACTCGCAGCACGCGCATTTCGCCTTCTCCCTGCACCACCACTAGGTACATTCCGCTGGGCAGATGCCCGAGTGCTAGGGTAATCTGCTCCTGCGGTCGTGCTAATACATGCAGGAGTACAGGCACACCGTCGAGGGTCAGCACTTGAATCTGATGGGCGTAGGTTAGTCCCTTTAGGGTGAGTTCACTGTTGAAGGGATTGGGCATTGCCGCCACATTTGCCAGCAGTTGCGAGTGTGGAATACCATTAGTGCCAGTAGTTTTCAGCACGACAGATTTCTCAATAGGTTGCCCTGCCACCTTAATCTGTCCTCTTTCGTCGGTATAGCCGCTCGCCTTCACTACATAGTTGTACTCGCCATCGGCTAGCCTGCACATTGCCTTTCCGTGGACATCGGTTACTATGGTGTCGTTTTTGCCATTTAGCAGCACGATTTGGGCTTTTGCTATGGGGTTCTTCCCATCGGTTACCGTGAAGGTTACTAGCTGTGTAATCCTTGCCAGCACGACCCTTTGGGACTGTGCCTGTGCATCCATGAAGAACGTCCCCAGCTTGCTAGCATAGCCCCCCTTGGCTACCCGATAGCGGTAGCTGCCAGCATGCGTAAGGAAAAGAGCATTCCCATTTACTCCCGTTAGTTCACTCTCATTGTAGTCATTGCTCCACACCTCAACTGTCGCCCCCTCAACAGGAGCATCGTATTCATCATTCACTGCAAAGGTTATTGTGTAGCCCTTAAGCAAGGTGATAGTGGCCGATGCGGGAGTGAAACTCGTTACGTTGATGTACCCGCTGCTGGGGGTGTAGCCTTCAAGATGGGTGCGAAACTGCCTGCTACCCACTGCAAGCCGAGTTGTCGCCTTACCCGAGGCATCGGTGTGGAGTGACTTTTCCTCTACCTGAATGGTAGCATTCTGTAGCGGATTAGCGGCTTCATCCAGCACTGTGAATTGGGCTTCCACCTCCTCTATTGGCTCAAAAACGGCAGTAATCATCATGCTCTCGCGCACTTGGCTCTGCCTCCATGCTGGAGTGGTAATACCGCTGGGATCCCAGCGTACAAAGCGATAGCCAGCAGCTGGAATGGCCGTTGCGAGCTTTGCATCTCCACCCTTTACTACGGTTTGCTCGCTGCCCTCAGAACCCTCTACAGTTACAGTACCAGCACCCTCGGGCAGCGCTCTGTACGAGAGCTGTGCCAGCGTAGCATTGCGGAAATAGGCGGTATAGGTGCACTCTGCAAACACCGAGGATTCAATGTGGAGTTGCGGCGTAGTATCTCCATTACTCCAGCTGACGAACTCATAGCCCGCTGCAGGTATCGCCACTATGTCTACGGGTGCATGTCCCTGTTCTACCAGCTGCTCTTCAATGCCTAGTTGCTGCGAGCCGTCTGCGTTCACCTTGGCAAAGCTTCCGCTAGCTGCTGGTTCTGCTGCGTAGCGTAGAGTGAGCTCTCCAGGGGTACGTTTTGCAATGGCGATGTTATCCACCTCAACGGCAAAGGAAGAGGTGGGGGCATCGTATAGCCAACGGAACTGTACAAAGGGCTTTCCTACGAGTTCCTGAGCCTTCACTACCACTCTGGCCAATGCAGGGTAGGCGCTCACATCAAATTTCTGGAGTATCTTCCATGCCCCCTCGCCCACACGAACCTGTAGCTCAAATCGGTCGACCTGCTGGAACATCTTTGCCGCGTAGTTCATGCTTACAATCAATGCTCCCTCCCAGTTATCGCCTAGGATATAGCGTGGAGAATAGAGGTATGAAATGGTGTGTAATTCAGGATCTAACCCATCGCTTTTACATGCAGCAAAGTAGCCTGTTAGGGGCGCACAACCAGCCTGTCCAGCATTGGTAACAGTCCAAGGGTTGTGTACAGTTCCTCTGCTCTCGGTGTACCAGCCATCGGCGAGATCCTGTTGCTCAAAATTGCACATCCCAGGGAGTTGGTAATACTTGCCAAATTGGGCGGTAACCGATATGTCTCCTTTCACCTTCCTGTCAGTGCGAATGGCAGAGATACGGCCATCACTCCACCCGATAAACCAGTAACCCTCCTCGGGTGCAACCTCCACGCGGGAACCGTCGGCATCGTAGGCTAATTGTTGCTGCAAATCGCCGGACACAAGCCTCCCTCCCTCCCCAATTCGGTAGGAAAGGCTATAGGTTCTTGCCGAAAAAAGGGCTTTGAATTCAGATGAAGCGGTTAGGTTAGAATCAACCCGCGGGTTATCCTTACGTCTGTCACTCCACTGCTCGAATAGGAAACCGTCAGCGGGTGAGGCCATTACGGGAGTTCCTCCAGAGCCAGGGGCTAGATGCTGAATAGACTGTCCTAAGATCACCCCTTGCCCCGCCGTGGCTATTGTGTACTTTAGATCAAGAGTAGCTGGATGGAGGGTAACCGACAATGATTTATCGCTACCTGTGGTGAGATCTACGGGCAATTTTGCAGAGCTATAGCCTAGCTTAGAGAGCTTGAATGTGTATTTTGACCCCTCTTTTAGGTAGTATACCACCACTCCGTCAGAATCGGATTCAGCGGATTCTCCGTCCAGCAACACCGTTGCTCCAGCTAGCGGGAGAGAGCCGTCAGTTATGTGGATTTCCACACGCCAACGGTCAGCCTGCACCACCTCAAACTCTCCATCGGCTGGCGTTACAGTATAGCAATCAGTGTTGTAGGGTGTGCTGCCAACTGCCTTTACGGTATATTTACCCACTGGGAGAGTGCCGTTGGGCTGCACCACTTTTCCATCCTTATCCTGCACAGTGAAACGCCCTAGGGCAAAGGGATCTGGCATCTGGAGTGTATCTGGCGGGTTCACCAGCGTAGAGTAATCTAGCGCAAGATGGAGCGGGTAGCCAGCATTGTACTTCGTGTTGCGAACTGCTACAGAGGTCGCACGCCTACTCACCGTAATCGTCTTGCTTACAGGGAGTGCAGAATCCCAACAGTTGCCGCCTGCCTGCAAAGCCGTAAGCGTGGTAGTGCCAGGTTTACCTATCCGTAGAGTCCCGTTGGCCACTGTGGCTACGCTTGGAGTGGTACTGGTGACTGATATGGGAAGTGTAGAAGACGTGGAGAGTTGGGCATCTACTGGATCATCGCCATAGAAGTAGTTGAGGCCGCTTAAATTCCACACGATAGACTGCGATAATGCAAGCCGAACCTCGTAGAATTGGCTTGCTCCATTGGCCGCTTGCACCTCTAAAGCTACAGGATCCGTTAGATCCACCTCGCTTACGCCACTCTTCAGTTCGTTGCCCTTGAGTAGCAGCTTTGCCCCGGGCGATACGGAGAATGAGAGCTTTACCCTTCTAGGGTCGTCTATAGTACCTGCCGTAACTTTTAGCACGCAGGTCTGGGTTATGGGATCGGCCACCACTTCGCCCAGTAGCCCAGGATTAAGTGAGGGGTCGAGCTTTAGGGTGAGTAGCTCTTTACTGCTAGGTTCTTCGATCTTCGCTGTCACATTCACCACCTGAACTATACCCTGCCGTCCAAAGAGATCCACCCGAGCCTCTATTGCTATTGGCCTGGTGAAATCAAAGCCTGTGCCAGTGCTAATTTCTGAGCCCTCTTTATAGAATCGAACTGAGGGTGCCGTTGGTATAACAGAACCCTCCACATGCGCCAGATTTGTACCTTGGGCGAATGTGAGTAAATAGCCACCATCGTCAGCTATCTCCGTTTTTACCAATCCAGGGCATTTGAATCCAGCAACTAGTTGGTTCAGCCGTCTCCATATCCCAGCATCCCCCTTTTCTAGACGAGTGCCCGTTTTCGTGTGAATTCTAGCCACCATATCTGCCTCTGAGTAGCACCTATCATTCTCAGGCCCATTGTCAAAAGCGAATTCCGCCACGCACATATCGGGCAGATTCCCCTCTGTATTCCTAATGTACTGGAAGGGCTTTATGCTCCCCGATTCCAGAACCGTTCGGTGGGCTCTGAAGAGCTTGATCCCGCCATTCAGCTTGCTCCCGAGGCGTATCCATTCTTTGCCCCTTTCGCCGAAGTAGGGGGCGCTTGAACTACCTTTTTTGGTCAGCTCGCAGTTTTTCCCATCTATCGATACCCGTACCAGCGATCCGCCATCGTTGGCAGCCTCCACCGATACCGTTAGGTGGTGCCAAACGCCCGGGGTTACACTACCTGCTGGTGTCCATGCCAATTGCTGTCCTACCACTAAGGCTATAGCATTATCGGGAATCTCATCCACCATGCGGTAGGTGCTGTAAACCTGGAATCCTTCGGTTTCTATGAGCGTTGCGAACTGGGGGCTATCTAGCAGGAACATTAGCTCCGTGGTCCAGCGGTAAATACCTGCCAGCACATTTGGCACCCCACCCACGTCTACCCACTCATCGCCTTTGAGCAAGCTCTGTGTATTCAACCAGTATGGCCCATCGGGGGCAATGGTTGCGCAGTAGACGCTATCAGCCAGGCTATTATTCTCTGGCACGGGATTATCGAGCAGCTCTACCTGCACGGTGTGCTTCCCAAGCTCGCTGAAATCTGCCGTCTGTTTTAGCACAATCTCTTTCTGACCATCGAACGGTTTAAGCTCCCCAGCCGTAATGGTAACCTCCTCAACAGCGAGAGGCTTCCCGTCCACAGTGGCAAGAATCTTCACAGAGCCAGCATATTCGGTATCCGACCGATTGGTTAGCAGCAGTTTAATGGGCTGCTTAGCCGAGAGGTTATTCCCGCTTTCACCAATAGCCAGTTTGCTCAGGGCCAAGTCATTCCGCCCTGGGTAGACACCAGGCAACAGTGATACAGAGCAGTCCTGCACATCGCCCTTCGAAGGTGGGAGGCATGGATTGCCTAGTTCTGCCAGAGGCCCAACCATTATTCGTACCCGCTTTACGCCTGGAGAATATGCCCCCAGAGAGTAACTGAAAGTGGGATTATTCAGCCCGCCCCTAACAAGGGGAGCCTCTTGACGTTCCTCAGGGTCAAATAGCCCATTATCATTCCAATCAACCCAGAGCGCAACTCCCCAATTCACAGGGATATCGCTACCGCCAAACTCTATTTTCAGATTAGCCTTCCCCTCTGCTGTGTAGAGCTTTACAGGTGATTCGAGCCTGTATCGCATTCCACGGGTTTTCCACCTATCCAGCTCTACTTTCTGCTCGTAGCTACCGAGGCTCTTGAGATAGATCTCCTCAAAGCTCGCCATGCTGGGCAGGTCGGTAGGAATGCAGTAGCGGTCGTAAATTGCAAAAGCCTCAAGGACGTTATCGGCTGCTTGGCTATCATCATTTCCTTCTATGGCGACTTTCAGGTAAATGGGCTCGGCCTTCCGAACCTTTAGCTTTTGCGTCAGCTCTATATCATTCTCGCCAGGCTCTAGGCTAACCATCTCGTTAAAAAGCTCCCCGTCCTCTCCAATAACTCTTACCTTCACATCGCGTTGTACGGTATTCCACCTATTCAGAATCCGTACCGCTATGGGCACATCTACCGCATTCTCTGCCCCCTGCATAGTTGCGTTTGCTTGGAGAAGGGCTAGCGGATTCTCCATAGGCACCAGGTCCACCTCGGCCATCCAGCCGTCGGCCACCTCACCCTCGCCAGAGTGGAAGTAGAAAGTGAGTCCTCCGTCCGCAGCTTCTGATATGTAGGTGTACGGTTGCACATCGAGACCATTCAGTTTGCCCGAAAGTACAGCGCGAGCCCTGAGTCCAGTGAGTGATAGCGATGGAGGCACCAGCTCTGTGTAGATTGCAAGCTTCACGTTCGCATAATACAACTTGTTCATTGCCTTCGGACATGATGTATTCGGC
>JABCOB020000031.1 GCA_013333835.2 Bacteroidia bacterium | reverse complement strand
TCTCCACCTTCCCAAAGGGCCTGCGCCTTGGGCGCGTAAGCCCCAAGGCGCAGGCCCTTTGGGAAGACTGATTTACAGCCCGAGGAGGCTGTCTATGAACTTCATCTTCCTCTTGAGGCTCAGTCCATTGTGATTCCTCAGCTTGGTCTTCAACCCGCCGAAAAGCCCCTCGAGCGCGTTGGTCGTAGTCGGTATGCCCAGCCCGGGGGTATCGCACCACGTAAATAGCCATTTCGCGTTGTTCTTCAGGCTTCTGTACGCGTTCCTCAGCCTTTTGTGCGTGTAATATCCCTCCCCAGTGTTCCTATCGATACTCCGCTCCTCTATGAAACTGCTCCATTGCGCCTCCCACCGCGCCAGAGCCGCGAGAAAGGAGGCCCTATCGGCGTTCTTCATGCCGTCTACGATCTTTACAAGCGCTTGGGAGGCCTCTAGCTTGGGCTTGAGGGTCAGGTACCTACGGATGATCGCCCGCTGGTGGAACATGCGCATCTGAACGGGGATGCCCCCGAACGCCTGCGTCAGCCCCCGCCTGCCATCGCAAACGATCGCCACGATTTCGAAGCCCCTGCGCGTCAGCTCCTCTACCCCCCGAATGTAATCCTGAACCGTCTCGCTCCTGGCGTAGTAGCGCAGCAGGTTCCGATTGGTTATCGTATCTTTAAACAGCATGAGGCCCAGGTTTCTGCCCCAGTAGGTCGTATCCATCAGCACGATGACCCTGCGCGCCTTCGCGGGGGGATTCCCCCCCCCTGGAACGCATCCAATCGCCGCTGTATCGTCCTCGCCGAGCATCTATACCGCTCGGCGAGCTGCTTTTTCTCGGTATACTCTTCCCATAGTACCTGGTTATCAATGCGTTCACCTCCTAAAAATTGCCTACTACAGCCATTGCATCGGTAGCGTTGAACCCCGCGGACTGTCCCGTATTTTTGGGTGTCCGAAGACCGGCAAAAAGGGCACTTTTTTTATTCATAACCTTTCAGTTTCCGTAAAGGTAGTAATAGTAAGGGTTTCGGAGCTGTTCAACCATTAATTTTGTCCATTACGCCGATATTCAAAGACCATCACCGGGTGGCGGCTGGCTCTCACCCTCTCAGCATCGTACAGCCAGGTGAAATCTGGTCTGATACAGCAGGGTATACGGTTCAGGAATGTGGGGCATTCGTGTACGCTCTCTGGCAAGGCAGAGCTCAAGGCGATTCCCAATACCAGCATCACCTACGAGGCCACTGGGCATGGCGCATGGAATCGTAATAGCCTCACCCCAACGGTTCTGCTTAAGGATCTCTCGCAGGTACTCTCCCTCTACATCTTCCCTACGAAGTCCATAGATCTCTCGGTGAAGGGCAACCACACCCTCTACGAGAAGGCGCGGGGTGAGTACCTCCCCTTCCTCTTCTGCGACTTCACGGGCAGCTACCAGTACAAGCGGCTGGAGTTCAGCGTGGCAGTGAGCAATATCTTCAACACCACCCTCTTCACCCTCAAGACCCTCTCGGCAGCCAACTCCTACGAACAGAAAATCCCGCTGCGTGGGCGGGAATTCCTCGTATCGCTGCGGGTTAAATTCTAGCAGGGCAGCAAGAGGTGGGGGCGTATTCGCCGTGTCGCTATATCCGTCCCGTCTCCTCTAGGATTGCCGATTTCGCTTGGCTCTCAGCCTTATAGCGCCCGAATACGTATTGGACTGAGAGGCTTACGATGCGAGAATCAGCATTGGTGGCCATGCGGATTTGGGAGTACTCCATGCTCTCCACCCAATTGTTGAATCTCGACGTTTTGAAAATATCAGACACCGAAAGGCTGATTTTAAGCCGATTTCGTAGAAGGTCCTGTGAAAGGTAGGCGGATAGATTGAACGAGGGGCGGTGGTAGGCAAAATTCTCCCGCATTGCGCTCCGATACACTGCGGCTAGCATAAGGGTAGAATTTTTCCAGAGGGGCGATTCAACGGTAGCCTTCATGTGTACGCCAATATCCTTGAATGTGGCGTAGGTCTTCTGGCGGTACTCCATGTGGGTTGAGTGGAGTACCAATGAGGCATTTCCCCTCACCTGCCAGATCGTGTAGCTATACGCCATATAGGCCTGTAACGTATGGGCATAAGGGATATTTGCGTAGGTAAAACGGATTCTCTGCGCACCGCCCGTCTCCTCTAGCAGCGAGAGTTGCACCCTTTTATTACGCTGGAATTCGTAGCTCAAGGCGGCTACGAATCCACTTCGTTGTACCATGAGGGAGAGGATATCCGCTAGGGTGGACTTCAGCAGGGGATTGCCCACCATGTACGAGAGGGGATCTATGTATACCGTTTTCGCTATCAGCTGGCTGTACGTTGGCCTGTAGATACGACGAGAGTAGGATAGGTTCAGGTTTACCCTGGGCAGGCGAAGCCCAACCGATAGGTGGGGAAATAGATTCTTGTAGGTCGTGTCTAGCGTTGTACGACTACCGTTGCCAGTCCTTGCGTGTTCTTGCTCAAACCGTAACCCCGCGGAAATGGAGAGCGGAGCAATGGATTTGCCGAGGCTCAGGTAGGCGGCATTGGAGAACGATTCCTGCGTGGCATCTTGAGAGGTCCCGTAGAGGTAGATTCCCGCATCATTTATGTAGGAGGATTTCCCTCCAAGCGAGTAGGTTAGAAATGGTAGGGTGTGTGAAAAGTCTACCTTCACCCCTAGCACGTCATAGCGATCATAGAATTGCTGGCCAGGCTGTAATATCCCATTCTCTACCACAGACTGAGTATTTTTTGACGATCCCCTGTAGTAGTCTGCGTAGAAGCCCAGGAAGGTCCTTCCACCTCTGTGGGTGAAGTACAGCGAGGGATTGTGCGAAGTCCCCTGCTGGCGCGATGATATGGAAGTGGCAATGGCTGGCAACCCACTGGCTATCAGGGTAAAATCCTGCCCCCTATCAAGGAGCTCACGGCTGAATGAAAATCTGTAGCCTAACCCTAGTAGGGTCTTCGGACGGAATTGATATTCTGCGTATTGGGCGAGCTGAAAATTCTTACCGCTAGAGGTAAGCGTTGCGGTACGGTGTGTGCGGAGTTCTTGCGCATCTGTCCAGATGTGCTTATCCTCCGTATCGTACTGGCGTAGCCCGTCAGTGGAGAAACGGAGATCGGTGAAGTAGCCTAGTGATTTTACCTTTCCATTGAGAGTGGCCCCGCTGCTATTGGAGAAAACCCGTGACAGACGTGCATCATTTTTTGCCACCAAGTAGAGGTAATCCTGTATAGCATCCACAGTGGTAATATAGCACAGCGTCGCATGAGGCGGAGTAGGCAGACGAGGGCTCTCGCTCTATGGAGATGGATTTGATCTGGAAGGACTGCAGCGCCAGCACTTCGTCCATGCTATGGATTGCACGCCCATTTAGATTGATCTGCAGGCGGGGCTTACCCATAACGCTAATAGCGCCCTTTTCCGAAACGATAAGCCCAGGGATTCGTCGCGCCACATCTAGGAATGTCCCAGCTTTTGCCAGATAGGTTTTTGTGACATCCACCACCAGGGCGCCCCCGCTGGAAAGCCTAACCACAGGCCGTTCCCCTCTAACCACAGCCTGATTCAACTCGACGAGTTCGTCGGCTAGCCGTACAGTATCTAGGTCTACCGTTGACGTTTGGGGGTGCTGGGGAAGCTGAAAATAGGCTGGGTTGTACCCCATAGCCCGTATCTTGATCAGCGTGGCAGAATCGCTGGCTAGAAGGTCAATTTTAAAGTGCCCATCGGTGAATGGATTCCCTGTTACCAGAGTGGAGTCGGCACGCAGGAGCATCACCTCGAAAAGTTCTATGGCGCGGTGCTGCTGGTCTACCACATACCCTTGCACGTGTAACGGCTGGGCTGCTGCTGTGAGAACCCCGAGGCAGAGCAGAGATGAAAGTAGTAGGAATCGTTTCATTCTGCTAGCTCATTAAATTACGTCTAGGGGTAGATTTCTCCACGGCAAATATAGCGGATTTAACCATGCAAGCCAAATCCCTACAGCTATTTTGAGCGATTCTACGGGAATTTCAGATGCTTAAGACGAGCCGCAACAGTGCAATAGAGAATACGCAGCCATTGCCGTAATGGTTGTAAAGGGG
>JABCOB020000030.1 GCA_013333835.2 Bacteroidia bacterium | reverse complement strand
GCTGGGGGATAGCAGCCATTAGCCGCTGCCCGCAAACGGTGTTCAGCCTTCGTATACTTGGCAATATAGACCTCTGCCTGCATAGCCTACCCCTCCATTGAGAATATGAGCGAGGTGCAATTGCCGCCAAAACCAAAGCTATTGCTCATGGCGTAGGAGTACTTGCAGCCGCAAGCCTGCTGGGTTATTGGGCGTAAATCCACCTCGGGCATTGGCACAGAAAAGCCCGTATTTCTATACCTATACCCCTGCTGCAGAGCCTTTACGGTAAACACAGCCTCTATGCCGCCCGCCGCCCCTAGCGTATGCCCCGTTTGGCCCTTAGTGCTGCTGAAAGGAGGAATCTTCTCGCCGAATACCGCCAGCATTGCGGCCACCTCGCTGGCATCATTGGTGGGGGTAGCCGTGCCGTGCGCATTGATGTAGCCGATCTCGTTGGGTTCTATGCCCGCTTTTCGCAGTGCGGCCTCCATAGCCATACGAGCGCCCCGTCCCTCGGGCGAAGTGCCAGTTTGGTGGTAGGCATCATTCGCATTGCCCCAGCCGCAAAGCTTGGGGTAGGCATTTCCTTGACCCCCGTCAGAACGGCGAATCACTATGAAACCAGCCCCTTCGCCTAATGTTAGCCCACACCGGTTGGCATCAAAGGGCTTGCAGGGTTCGGAAGAGATCAGCCCAAGGGAGTTGAAACCATTGAGGGTGAATCTGCAGAGGGCGTCCGTTCCACCGCAAACCACAGTATCGAGCCGATGCTGCTCCAGCAGTATAGCCCCAAGCATAATGGCATTTGCCCCCGAGGAGCAAGCGGTACTCAGCGTATCGTAGTAGCCAATGCCCAGCTGGCTGGCTATCCATGCCGTCACATCGCCACACCCATGATACCTTAGCCAGTAGCCCCGCCTTTCATTGGCCCTGCCGTCGAGGGTAAAGTGCCGCTCGCTAATATCCATCCCCCCCGTGGTAGTGCCAAGCACCAACCCTACCCGTTCGCTGGCCGGTGCCACTCCAGCATCCCGAATGGCCTCTTGGCAGGCAATTAGCCCCAGGAGTGCAGTCCTAGGTACATTGGGGTGGAATCGTAAAGCTGCCCGTTCGCTTAGCTGCCTATTGCTGGCCGGCATCTCTGCCACGGGGAATCTAAGATGCGTTGCGGCTAGTTTGGACACCGGAGCTATAGGCATGCGTTCCTGCCAGAGGCCGCGTAGATTGGCCTCCGTACCGAAACCCAAAGCGCTTACCACTCCCAAGCCAGTAACCGCGATGCCCATTGCGCTGTGCCTATTTCCGGTTAGCCTCTATGTACCTCGCCATCGCCTCTATGCTGGCAAAAGCCTTGCGCCCCTCTTCGGGAGAGGTTAGCCTACAGCCATAGCTACGCTCCAGCATCAATGTTAGCTCTAGCGCATCTATCGAATCCAACCCCAGCCCCTCACCAAAGAGCGGTGCATCGTTCTCAATGTCCTCGGGGGCTATCTCCTCCAGATTCAGCACCTCAATTACATCCCGTTTCAAGCTCTCTATCAGATCACTGTGTGCAGACATGTCCATACTCTATTTCAATCGTATCAACTCGAATTCTGCCAGATACTCACCTTGGAGGTAGTCACACCACCCCACCACCGCATGGCTGGCGTAAGGGCACTGCTCAACTATACGATAGGCACGTTGCCACGCTTGCCCGTTAGGCTCGTTCTCTAGCAGGAATATGTTCTCGCCTTGCCACCCAAAGCATACGCAAAGCTCACCTAACACTGTACTGGGCAATGTGTAGAGGAAAGTGCTAGGGCTGCCCATACGCCCCAATCCAAGCGATTCTTGATGCTTAATATCGCTGTTCAGACTGCCGTGCCGGTTCATCAGCACCACGCATGTTTCCTCCGGTTTAAGCTCTTTTCCATAGCCTTTTACCAAGTACTGCCCCGCCACCACACCTAGCTGGCACTGCTCATCCATCCGTCCGAATCGCTTGCCTATCCCCTCGTCGGGAATTTTCGCCCCCCGTATGAACTCTGGAAACGCAGTATCTGCCAGGCTGTACACCACCTCGCCATCTACCCACACCTCGTCGCTCGCTATTCGCACCCTACGCAGCATCTCTAGCTTATGCGCCGCAATAGTAATGAAATTCTGGCTTTGCACAATGGGGGGTACTGTAGATAGATTAACATCTTGTGACTCTGCACCATCCTCTGACCATATGCCATGCACAGCGCCACCATGAGCCTGTTCATGCCTCACCACCACCGCAGCATTGCACCCCCCAAAACCGGAAGCCGTTTTCAGCATGGCATTACCAGCTACTGGTTGCTCTTGGTTCAGCACACCCATTGGCTCGGGAGTTCCCCGCTTGCAGAAACCGTATGTGCGGGGGATTACGCCCCCCTTCATAGCCTCAAGCATCAGCGCCAGCTCTACCAAACCGCATGCCCCTAGCGTATGCCCGAGGAAACCCTTATACCCCACAGCTGGCACGCTGGAGAGATGCGCAAGCGCGTAGGCCTTAGACTCCATCTCGTCATTGTAGAGCGTAGCAGTGCCGTGGGGCGATACGAATGCCAAATCATCAGCCCTAACCCCAGCCTCCAGCATTGCGTGCGTTATAGCCACCGCGAGGGGCTTTCCGGTGCGCGAAGGTGCCGATAAATGGTTGGCATCATTGGTAGTTGCACCTCCCACGATATTGAATGTGAAGCCTGGTGCGTACTCTACAGAGGCTGAAGAGAGCAGCATAGCACCTACCCCCTCGCCAAGATTCAACCCTTTCCGATTGCTATCGAACGGTTTAGCCTGCCCGAAATCCATTGATTTCAGACTAGCAAACCCCTCGCAGATGAAAGCCCCCAGCACATCGCCAGCGCACACCAGCACCTGTTCATACCCCTCGCAAAGCAGCCACTTTCGCGCCAGAATCAACGCGCTCAGTGCCGATATGCAAGCCTGCGATACCGTAGCCACACCACTCGTTATCCCGAGCTGAGCCGCCAACCGCTCCGTAGTCCCAGTTAGGCTAACCTCTTCGTGCGCAGCCCCTGGCTGGCCGAGCGCATCGATATTCCCCTTGGTCGATGCAAAGATAAGACCCAGCTTCCTCCTCTCATCCAGCCCAACCTTCCCCTTCTCAAGCACCGCCTCGCAGCAGCGTAGCAGTTTGCACTCCAACCTACTAAGCTTCTTCACTCCCGAATCCCCATCCTCCATCTTCCCCAGGGGAAACCGCCCATACTCGCTCTCATAGCACGCAGGCAGCCGCTCGGCCAAGAGCCTTAAATCCTCCGCTTCGCAACTATCCTGCACCAAGCACACATCCCTATCCACCACATCGCAGGCCAACATGCGTGCGTGGTTCGCCTCTACCCCATAGCCAAGGCAGGTTTCTATCTCGCTGGCAGCTATATACACCCCGCGCATAGCCCTTTACCTTTCTTCCATTCCTGGAGAAAATCGGGAACTGATAGGATCAACTGCCTATCGCTCTGCCGAATGAATACCTGCGTGCTCTCAGCTTCAGCCGCCACTTGTCCGGTACGAAGATTGCGTATCGTGTAGGCAAAGACCAGCTTAGCCGCTGGGGTATCCACAAATCGGATCTCCACCTCCACCCCATCGCCATAGTACAGGCTCTGCTTGTAGTCAATACGCACGTTCACCACGGGGGCCCAGAGTCCCGTAACCATAGCCTCTTGGAAACCAAGCTTATGCTCCTGGCCAAAGGCTGCCCGTGCATCCTCCATGAAGTGCATATAGCTACCATGCCATACCACCCCCATAGCGTCGGTCTCGCTAAAGCGAACACGTACCGTAATGCGACTTGATATTGAGGTTACCTTACCCTTTATGCTGCGGAGCATTGTAGACAGAAACTTCCAATATAACCTAAAGCGGGCAAACCGCTTGCCCATAAGCCCAATATACTATTCACTCTACCGCGAAGAACTTCATTCTCCCGCTGGCGAGAAACCCTCCGCCCACCCGGACCTCTACCTCCACTAGCGACAGGTTGCCGAGTTGCTGTATCTCTCGTACCCTCGACCTTAGCAATTCGCCCACCCGCGCTCTCCGGGCCAAACGCACACCATCCACCGAGGCGATATAGCCTAGGGTTGCATCCAGCATTCCCATCAGGCGAAGAGCCCCTGCCCGAGCTGCTGCCGTCTGCGCTATGTGCTCCACAAGCCCGCACTCATCGAACTCCTCGCCCTGCACGAAAGTTCCCCCCGCGCGTATCTCAAACCTACAGTTGAACCACTCCCCATCAAAACCCTCGGCCTCATCTATAAGCAGAAATGGGTGCCGATGTGGGATTAGCGAATCTAACGCCCCCCCCCTTAGCGGAAACTGTAATTCCCCTTTCACCATTTCACTAGCCTTTTAGCCTACAGCACAGCAGACTATGCCCTACTCCAAGCCCATCGGTCATGCTCTCGAGCTCCAGCCCAGCGCGCGCCACTATGCCAAGCAGCGTACCGCTATCAAAAAGCTTGCTGCACCCATTGGCCATCGTGGTGAAATAGGGCGATATCTGCGTCTGACTGAAAGAGGCCGTC
>JABCOB020000029.1 GCA_013333835.2 Bacteroidia bacterium | reverse complement strand
TTTCCAAACTGCTCTATGAAAAGAAAGGTTAAACTATGTGAGTTGAACGCACACATCACAAAGAATTTTCTGAGAATGATTCTGTCTGGTTTTTATTAGCGGCGGCGCGCCCTGCTGCTGGTACTCCGCCGTGCCGAGGAGGAGCTCAAAACCTTCGTGGAGAGCATCTACTTCGAGAGCATGGACAGCCAGCCCGATGCCACACTGAGCCACTTCATGCTCAATGACTACCTCACCGTGCTGGTCAATAGCGAGCTGAAAGCCCTCGACCTCCACAATGCCGTCCGTTTCACCTTCGACCCCACACTCCCCCAGCAGGTGCGAGGCGACTCCGCATTCCTCGAACGTGCCGTAAGCCATGTGCTCTGCGAAGTGCTGCACCCCAATCTGCAGAAAGGGCTACCGCTAAGCGTGAGCTCCCTGCAGGTGGGCACATCAGCAGATCCTATAGTGCAGGTGCACCTCGAATTCACCTGTGGCGATGCGGTTGGCATGCTCCCGCAGCCCCTCTCTCCGCTAGATGCTGACCCCCATCGGGTGAACCTACGCAGGTCGCTCCGTGTGCAAAGGGGGCAGCATGGGGTGTCTGCTAGCTTCATAATACCCATAGAGCGCAACGAGCTGAACCGTAGAGGATTCACGGGCCCTGTAATTCTCGATACCAGCACGCCGCCACCATCCGGGCAACCCCTCGATAATGCCCTGCTGAAGGGCATTCATGTGCTAATGGCCGAAGATAATGCCATAAACCGCAAGGTGATGGAGCTTGCCCTGATGCCCCACGTGCAGAGCATAGACTTTGTGGTAAACGGCGAGGAGGCTGTGAAACGTTTCAATGAAAACCACTACGACCTGATTCTGATGGATATCCAAATGCCAGTACTCGATGGGCTAGAGGCCACCCGCCGCATACGGGCAGCCGAAAAGACCCGAGGAGGCCATGTCCCCATCATCGCCCTTACCGCCTACGCCCTGCTAGGCGACAGGGAACGATGCCTACAGGCTGGTATGGATAGCTACCTAAGCAAACCCTTTGAGAATGAGACCCTGCTGGGCTTAATGTGCGAACTCCTATCCCGCTAACAGGGCTCTCCAGAAAACCGGGCTGAAGACCTCGGCAAGACTCTACCAAACGCGGCGGTATGCCATATCGTTTAGTAAGTCTTGCCGAGGTCTTACTTTTTTTGCCAAGGTTTCAACGCGGAACGCAGAGAAGCCCAACGCGAGACCTCGGGGGCTGCGCGCCCCCGCCGCCCCCGTGCCCCCTTTCTTTGGATCGCCAAAGAAAGGGGGGGAATAAAGCTCGCCCCTGGCGAATGTCCCAAGGGCTTTTGCCTGCGACGGGCTACGCCCTCCCTACGCATCTGCCCGCACACGGGCGTAGTGGGCAGATGCACACACAGGCCACACGCCCAAAAGCCCCGCCGCCCGCATGCCCCCACTAGGGGCAAAAAAAACGCCGCGCAGGCCGCCCCGCAAAAAACGTACCACCACTAGAACTGTAAGTGCGTGATTGAAATCTTCTTCACGCATACGTTTTACAACGCCGCGGCACGCCGTGTCGTTACAGTCTTCGATAAATGGATTTGCGTGGTTGAAACCACTTTACCAGCAAGAATGGTTCCCCCATAAAAGATTGACACCATACGGACCTTTTTGCCGTGGTCTCCCTTTTGGAATACGGCGGTTTAAAACATATTCTCCCGTTTTTTAGAGGACGTAGCGACGCGGCGTGCCGCGTCGTTGTAAAACGGCAGCGAGTGCCCCCGGCGGGCTCCCCAGCGTTTGTAGCGACGTGGCGTGCCGCGTTGCGATTCTAAGCATGCCGCATCGCCCTTCTAAGCGTGCCGCGTCGCGATTCTAAGCGCGCCCCATCGCCCTTCTAGGCCCCCATGCGCATCTTTTACTGCGGTTTCGTTAGTAGGCCTCTATGAATCGCATCTCCTCATGCACGTTCCCCACCAGGTCTTCCACGCGCACCAGCAGGCGATTCTTGCCACGCTCCAGCCCTCCAAAAGGCTTGGTGTAGCTGGCAAGCGGCTTCCCATTGAGCGAGTACTGCAAGGAACGAATCCCCGTAAGGCCGTCTTGCGCCGTTAGGTAGACCTTGGCATCCGCGGGGTAAATAGGCTCGCCATCAGCACCCTTACGCTCCTGGTAGGGCGCCACGCTCAGCTCAAAGCCAAAGGTTGGGGGCGTATTGTCTACCAGCACCTCAAAGGTCTTGGTGTTCCTATTCTCCACGTTGTCATAGCCTATGTACTCTATTCGGTGGAAACCCGAGGAGAGGCCCTGGAGGTCAAAGGGGGCCGAATAGCTCTTCTCCCAAGCATCGTTGTCTATGGTGTAAACCAGCCGGTTGAGCCCAGATTCCGCATCCGATCCCCTAAGAGTGACCGTGGTTCTGGGCGAGACGAACGTCGTGTCGTTCCGGGTGAAAGTCTCGCCAGAGAGGCTGTAGGAGATGGTAGGCCCGCTGAGATCGACGTAGATCTTATCAACCTTCATGCGGTACTCGAGGAACTGTTGGTTATCCCTGCTCTCGGTTCTATTCTCCGTGCTATCCAGAGAGTAGTAGCGGACAGTGTGCCAGCCGGGGCGGTTGGGCATGTAGAAGGGTTCTTGGTACTGCTCAAAGGGGCCTCCATCCACCGAGTAGAGAACCTCCTTCACGCCCGACCGATTGTCCACCGCGGTGATCTTCATCTTGGTACGCCCGCTAAAGAAGGTCTTATCGCCCACCACGAATCTATCGCCCAGCACATCGGAGATGGTGATGGGGGGGATGGCATCTAGGTAGAACCTGAATTGCTGGACAGGCTCCACGTTCCCCACGTAGTCCTCGCTCTGGAACTCCAGCAGGTGCGGCCCATCGGGCACTTTGAGCAGCGTGATGGGCGTGCGTGGCGGGTAGAGCACCCACGCCCCGCTATCGAGCCTATACCGCGTCTGCTTAACGCCAGAGTAGGCATCGCGAGGCTGTAGGCGGATCTGGGTATGCTTGGCCACCGTGTTATCCGTGAGCACCATCCCCAGCAGGACGCACTCGGTAGCCGGCGCGCTGCGGTCTACCAGCAGCTGGTAGGTGCGGAGCGATTCCCTATTGCCCACATGGTCTTCCGCGAAGTAGGTTATGGTGCATTCGCCCTCCTGCGGCACGGCAAAGGGGGCGGAGTACTGCTGGTAATCGGCCCCGTTCACGCTGTAGTAGGTAGCGCCCACACCGCTCACCGCATCGTGCGATGAGAGGGTGACGGTAGCCTCTGCATTCACCGCTATACGCCCATCCTTCAGCGCCACGTGCGGCAGCACCGCTATGCGCGATTCTGGCGGCCTGCCATCGGCGTACACCTCCCAGAGTATTTCGGTAGGCGGCTGCACAGCCTTACGGGTGGCCGTATCCACCGCCCAGCGCGTGCGGATATAGTTCACCCCCTCGGTATCCAAGTAGAAGGGGAATCCCCACTGCGGCGTTCTATGGCTCTGGAGCACCGTGCCCCCCGAGCCGTCGGCATTGGGGCTGAGCGAGACGTACAGGGGGATATTCTTATTCCAGTAGAGCCGCCCCGTGATGGTATCCCTATAGTAGGGTATCGGCGCTGTCGGCGGGAGTTGCTGGGCGCTCGCCACCCCGCAGAGTTGGCAGAGAAGGCCCAGCCCCAATAGCCCGTAGATGTATGAATGCTTCATAGCAAAGATGATTGCTGTAGAAATGGGAATGCTGAAAAGAGCGCGCTGGGAATGATCCCGAACGCTTGCCCCTTTTTTAATGCGTTTTTTCTTTTTATGATTAAAACCTCTTAATCAATTGCTTGTATTTATCGAAGACCGTAGCAATACAGCGCGCCGCATCGTTTGAAGAGGTCGTAAAGTAATACGATTTCAATCTGGACGGCCTTAGTAGCAACGTGGTGTATCGTTTACGGTCTTGCAGAGAACTATTGATAGAAATTGCGTTTTTCTCAAGATTTTGAGCCCCCGCCTCTGCGATCTTCCAGGGACTCTTCAACCGTTCCCCTTCATCCCTCCCCCACCATCGGGCTAAAGCCCACGAGCATCATATCATCCACCTGCCCCTCCGTGCCCATCCAGGCATCTATAGCCTCGGCCAGCGCCTCCTCTTGCCCCTCAGGGCTGCGGTTCGCATTGCTCGCCAAGAGGTCGCGCAGCCGGCGCGAAGAGAATTTCTCGCCCTCCTCGTTGAACTGGTCGGCCAGCCCATCGCTGTACATGTAGCACCACATGCCCTGCGTAAGAGGGACGAGGCTATCGGTAAATCCGCGCTGGATAACGCGGAATTCCACATTCTGAGACCCTATCAGGGCCAGCGTGCCACGGTAGAACTCCTGCTGCCCATCGCGCACCACCAGCAGCCCATTCCGCGCGCCCGCAAACTCCATGGCCCCGCGCTGCTCACGGATGATGCACACCGCCACGTCCATAGAGTGGATCGCCACCTGGGTATTCTGGTTGATCTCAGAGAACATGCGGTCGATCTCCTTGAGGATGGCGCTGGGCGAATTCAGCTTCAGGTCGAACACCGCGTGGTCCAACGCCGTAACCCCCAGCAGGGTGAGGAACGCCCCCGGCACGCCATGCCCCGTGCAGTCGCCCACCACCACGAGCTTATCGCCCTGCGATAGCCTACGGTAGTAGTAGAAATCGCCCGATACCACCTCGCAGGGGCGCGAAAAGCGGAACGACTGGGCAAACATCTCGCGCTCTGCCGTGCTATGCCCCAGCACCGCAAGCTGTATCTGGCTCGCGTAGCGAATACTCGAAAGGAGTTCTTGGGTCTTGTTCTCCAGCACTATTCGCCCGGCCTCAAGCACCTCGTTCTGCTCATCTATGGTCTGCGACTGGGCTAGAATCTGGGCGTTCTTGAGGCGGAGCTGCCTGTTGTCCCTACTCCGGCGGTACAGGAATAGGATGGCGAAGCCCAGGGCCACAAGCAGCAGCACTGAGCCTATAATGCCCACCAGGCGCTGGAAAGCGAGCCTAGCCCTATCCAGCGCGAGTATCTGTTTCTCCTTCTCCTGGGTTTCGGCGAGTTTTTGGAGGTAGGCCTTTGCTATCTCCTGCGTGGACAGGGTATCGAGCAGGCGCTGCTGCTCTAGGGTGAGCTGCTGGAGATTCTCTCGCTGGGTGGCAATCTCAAAGCGCTGGCGGTAGATCTCATTGGCCTTTCGGGTGCTATCGAGCCGGAGGTTCACCTCGCGCAGGCGTTGCTCCGCGAGCGAGAGCTCCGCATTCTCCACCCGTTTCTGGGTCACGTAGTCGTTGAAGGTCTTGTAGAACCCGTAGAAATACATGGCCTTCTCCGCATTGCCCGCCTTCTGGTAGGTCTCGCTCAGCATGCCGTATACGCTGCGCATCTGCACCTCGCTGTTGAGCTGGCGGGCATACCGAAGCGCCTCTTCCAGCTTGGCCACCGATTCATCGAACCGCGAGAGCTGATTGAGCACTACCGACTCATTGATGAGCGCGGAGATAATCCCCTCGAGCTTGCCGGCCTGCTTACGCACCGCGAGCGTCATCTCAAAGTAGTCGTATGACTTCTGGTACTCGCCCATATCGGCATAGATGAAGGCGAGGTTGGAGTGGATGCCCGCAATGCCGTTCAGGTTGTTGATCTGCTGGTTGAGCGTAAGGGAGCGCAGGAAGTAGTCCACCGCGCGCGAGAGCTGATTGTGCTCCCAGAAGAGGGTCGCGTTGGACTCCAGCTGCCGGCACGCCTCCTTGATGTTGCCATCGGCCAGTAAATGCGCAAAAAGGCTATCGCCCAGCTTGATTTGGGCTGAATCGTTGCGCGAGTACGGAATCTCGGCCGGCTGGGCCCCCGAAAGGCAGGGCGCAAGCATTGCCGCAAGGGCGAAAAACCACCCGACGATTGTAGACTTGAGCACGAGAGGATATCGAATTACTGAATAGGCTAACGGTAAGAAAACTACACACCAAACCCCTGGCAACTCCAACCCTACCGGCAGGATCGTCGCCCATTGACCGCACCGAAATAGCGTGTGCATGCGCAATTACAGCCACCGCATACGCCTAAGCATTCGGGTGCAAATGTACGTTTTTCTACTGAAATATCACAATAAGACTGGTGAACAACTCAGAAAAAGGGCAATGCCCTACGGGTAGAGGACCCCAACCCACGAGCGGGAGAAAGGGGGCGCTCTCGCCGGCAAAAGGAGGAAGGGGGCTCGCTGCGCTCGCCACCCCTCCGATAACCGTAGGAGGGTGATTCAAGACCTTCTGCGCCGAAAGAAAACAGCCCCA
>JABCOB020000028.1 GCA_013333835.2 Bacteroidia bacterium | reverse complement strand
CTTTGACGGCATGGCCTATCGGCACGATATCGGGGAAGGGGCATCAGACAGTGAACACTAGCAGCCTATTCACCAAGAGGAGTATAAGTGGCCTAGTGGTGGTGGCCATTGCCCTAGGGGGCATGTGGTATTTTGATTCCGCAAGACCCTCCGAGCTAGGCAATGCCAACCTAACACCGCTAGCCGCCACCCTACTCCACTCCATTCCGCCAGTAGCGCAGAGCGTATTGCTGTACTCCCTGCTGGTGGGCTGCGCGCTAGTTGCCCAGCGCCTCCTGCTCATTTTCACCAACGGCACGGTGAGAGGGCAACTCCCATTACTCCTACTGCCGCTATTGGCCACCGTAGTGCCCATTGCCACGGGGCAGGCGCTTATAGCCACCATAGCATTGGGGCTGGCGCTGTGGGCTATTGTCCTCATCCTCTCAGATAGGGCTGAGGCCAATCCGCCAAGCGCCGCCTTTAGGGGCAGCCTGCTGGTGGGCATTGCCGCATTGCTGTACCCGGCAGCCCTAGCCTGGGGGGTGATTCCCCTGGTATTTGAGCGTAAGACCATTTCGGTGAGCTTTGCCAAAATAGTGCTGGTACCGCTGGGTATAGCCCTGCCTGCAGGCGTGCTGGCATTCTACTCCTACATGATGGGGATACCATTGCCAGAGCTTATGCCCAGCTATATTCCCATTCTGCCACAGTGGGATACCGCGTTGGGATTCGCCCAGGTGCACCCGCTCCCGCTCGCCTACTGGGGAGTAATGCTGGCGGTGTGGATAGCCACTGTGCTCAGCCCGATAAAGCCCCACATTGCCCGAATGTCATCATTCCTCTACGCGCGCAGCGTAAACCGGATTTTCGTACCGCTATCGCTAGTGGGAGCATGGATCTATGGGGATTTTGGCGGCGGTTTCATCAGCCTCTCGCTGCCTATTAGCACGGCTATCGCCTACCACTTCAGCCTTGCCCGACCTACATGGTGGCGCCAGCTAATACTGTGGCTGTTGCTGCTCGGGGGGATAGCTGCGGTGCTAATAGGAGAATAGGCCGCTTCCCCAACTGCCAGTAAACGACACGGCACACCGCATCGCTGTAAGGAGATTCTACGAAAATGTAAACGGCCCGAGGGGTTTTGCCCTTCGAGCCTTTTTTTGTGTAAAGCGGAGAGCTACTCCTTCCGCAAGACCCTCTCTACCACCCCTATGTAGAGGGTGTGCAAGCCAGACCCAAAATTCGCGTAGAACTTTCGAGGGATGTCGTCTTTAAAGCGCTCGGGGGCGAATGGCGCGCTGTAGAGCACACGGCACTCCAGCACGAGGTCGGCCTCCTGGTAGTAGGGAGTCCCATTCTCGGTGTAGAGGGTGTGCAGTCCGAGCGCCAGTGCCTTATCCCCATTGCGCCCGCTGCGGCTGCCCATGTAGCTAAGCACATGCTCATCGCGCATCTGCATCACCGAGAAGCGGCGAGCCCTATCCATGAATTGCTTGGTATAGCGCTTTTCGGCCACGTACACGGTAACTGTGGGAGCACCTAACCCGCCCCACAACGTTCCGAGCGCCCCCCAGCTTATGGTCATAGCATTGCTCTGGGTACTGTCGCCAGCCGCTAGCAGCAGTCCATGGGGCGTGAAAAATTGGAACGGATTGCAGCTGAAATCCTCCAGCACGTTGATGTCTCTAAACATTACACCCTCCTACTAGGAATACCGCCCGCAAACGATACGATACACCGCATCACAGCAGCATCAAGGCGCTGCCTATGGATTATGCACATGCACCACCCCGCCCTGCGCCTCGGTACGGTAGGGTTGCAAGCGGTGATTGCCGTCGGCAGACTGGCCATAGTTCAGCAGCTCGTACTCCGTGTGGCAGTGGGGACACGTGGCCTGCGTGCCCGTAAGCACTGTAGCCGTAGGGGTTTTGATGTGGCGGGGACACGTGGCATCGTAGGCTGAGAATTGGTCCTCGTCTATCGCCTCGCGCACCACGTATACCCCATTGCCCCTGTAGCCCTCCCCTTTGGCCAGGTACACCGAGCCCGGGAAGCGGAGCCCTGAGAACTCTGGCAGCGCCAGGTCAATCACTATCCGCACACGGGTGCTGGGGATAAGCTCAGGGATCTCGTCTTTGCAGCCAGCTGGCAGGAAAGCCAAAAGCACCGCCAGCATGCGGAGCAGAAGGGGGCAGATTCTCGCCATTATCCTGCTGCTAGTTCCTGGTAAAAGGCCCTGCTACTTCAGCTCCACCTCTCCCTGTAGCAATTGCGATCCCCGGCCACCCCTTCCGTTCTCATCGGCAAAGGTGAGGAACGCCGTTACGGTGAACCCTTTCAGGTCTACCACCTGGCTTACGGAAGAGCCGTCGGCCTCAATCCACGACAGGAAGAACTGGTGTCCATTCAGCCGTTGGTAGGTCAGCTCCTCGTCGCCTTCCCCAGTTGCCTCGCCATTCTCAATGGTTGCCCAATGCACGGCGGTGGGCGATACGTAGCTCACCTCGGCCATCATGCCAGTGCTGTACTTCAGAAGCACCGTTTTCCCGATGAGTTCGAGCGAATCGCCCGCAGGATTCCCGGCAAGGGCATCCGAATTCCCATTCTGCTGGGTGCCGCTGCAGGAGGCCAATAGAGCCACAGCCCCAAGCATCAATATGAAAGCTCTCATGCTACTGCAGGATTTAGTTATCTTACCGAGATCAATTCAGCCAACAGCCCATAAGGCTTTTGGGGCGCTCCATTGCCAAGAGAGCCCGCCATCATTAGAAGAACTCCTCACCCTCCTCATCCTCTTGCGTTCGGGGGGCATCGTCGCAGTTGAATTGTATCCCCTCCATCCCCTTGGGCACGCGCCAGGTGTCTGAGGGGCTTATGCCCAGGTTGGGGTTGGCCATCACCTTCTGCAGGAACAGCCCCTGTATGGGGAGCGCCATGCTTGCCCCCTGCCCCATGGCGATCCAGTTGAAATGCACAGCAGGATCCTCCGCGCCCACCCAGGTTCCCATCACCAGGGTTGGGTAAATGCTCATGAACCAGCCGTCTGAGTGGTTTTGCGTTGTGCCGGTTTTCCCCCCAAAGGGGCCTTTCAGATTGTACACGTACCTGAGGCGGATTCCCGAGCCCTGATCGATCACGCTGCGCAGGAGCTGCACCATGAGGTAGGCGGTCTTCTGGCTAATGACCTCGCGCTTACGGGGTTGGAAGGTGGCAAGGATGTTCCCATTCCGATCCTCAATCCTGGTCACCAGCAGGGGATCGATGTGCACACCGCCAGAGGCAAAGGTGTTGTAGGCCCCTACCATCTCGTAGACCGTGACCTCTGAGGTGCCCAGGAATATGGAGTTCACCGGGTCGATGTAGCTATTGACCCCCATCTTATGGATGAGCTCTGCCACGGCAGCAGGGGAGAACTGCTTGATGAGCCAGGCCGAGATGTTGTTCACCGAGTTGGCGAGCCCCCAGCGTAGGGTAACCATCTCGCCATCGTGGCGGGTGGTATTGCTGTTCTTGGGAATCCACACCGTGTCGCCCATGTCAAAAACCTGCGGCACATTGGGAACCTTCAGGCAGGGCGAGTAGCCCTCCTGCATGGCCAGGGTGTAGAGGAACGGCTTTATGGTAGAGCCCACCTGGCGCATGGCAGAGTACACCTGGTCATACTTGAAGTGGCGGAAGCTGGGGCCACCCACCCACACCTTTACCCGGCCCGTGTAGGGCTCCATGGCCATGAATCCGGTGCGCAGCTGGCGCTTGGAGTAGAGCATAGAGTCCATCGGCGTAATCACCGTGTCGATATCCCCATTCCAGGAGAAGAGGGTGGTGGATACCGGGGTGTTGAAGGCCCTTTCGATCTCCTCGTTGCTGAAACCCTGCGCCTTCATGTTCCTGTAGCGCTCGCTCTGGTGAATCCCAGTGCGGATAACGAGATCGCGCACCTTACGCTTCACCTCGCTGCCAAAGATGCCGTTCTTCTTTTCCCTATCGAAAGCCGGCTGCAGGGTTTTGCCCAGATGCTCTGCCACAGCCTCCTCGGCGTATCGCTGCAGGGTGGCATCTATGGTGCTGTAGATCTTGAGCCCGTCGCGGTAGAGATTGTAGGGGGATCCGTCTGGCTTGCGGTTCTTATTGCACCAGCCGTAGAGCGGATTGTCTGCCCACTCCGTGGAATCGGCCACGTACTGATCCCGCGAATGGTACTGCGTTGGCACGGGTTCGCTCGCCGTCATCACCAGCCTGAGATGCTCGCGGAAGTAGGTGCCCAGGCCCGAGTTGTGGTCCTGCGGCATGAAATCGAGGCCGAGCGGCAGGGCCGAGAGCGAATCGCAGGCTGCCTGGCTAAGATGCCCGTACTTCACCCGCTGCCCCAGCACCTGGTTTCGGCGGAGTAGCGCCCGCTCCGGATTGCGCACAGGGCTGTACCACGTGGGGCCTTTGACCATGCCCACCAGCAGGGCGGCCTCCTCGTCGCGGAGCGAATCGGGCGTGGTGTTGAAGAAGGTCCGGCTGGCCATCTTAATACCGTAAGCGCCCGAGCCGAAGGGCACCGTGTTCAGGTACATGGTCAGGATTTCGTCCTTGGTGTAGTTCCGCTCCAGCTTCACCGCGGTAATCCACTCCTTGAACTTCGATATGCCTAGCTTGACGAACTTCACGAATTTGGAATCCGAGTAGGCTGTATCGCGGGGGAAGAGGTTCTTGGCAAGCTGCTGGGTGATGGTACTGCCTCCCCCTGCCTCATCTTTACCAAGCATTACCGTCTTGAACATCACGCGCATAAGCCCCTTGGCATCGATGCCCGAGTGGCTGTAGAAGCGGGCATCCTCGGG
>JABCOB020000027.1 GCA_013333835.2 Bacteroidia bacterium | reverse complement strand
GTCGATGGGGTAGAGTGCCTAAGCGAGGCAGAGGCGCAGTCTGGCGCACCCTCATTTGAGACGGCGGTGGGCATGGTAACCCTAGTTGGGTTGAAGTTCGATGGGGAGATCAAACTGTTTAGAGCTGCTAGCAAACGGCTTGCCCCGAGCGAGATTAGAACCTTTGAGTACGTACGGCAGGCCGACGGGACGTTGCCAGCACCCTACGTTGCCGAATACAGTTTTGACGAGGGGCCAAAGAGCAAGTTGGTCTTTAGCGGCAATGACCCCGCTGAGATTATAGTGCCCCGGTGGGATAGAATAGCACAGAAGGAGGGTGGTATCTGGAAATGGATTGACGATCTTATAGCCTCGTTCCAGTTCAATGGGCAGACTAAGCTCGAGAAGACGGGCGAGAATGCCTACACCTTAACCTTTGAGGAGGGTACAGAGCTCCATTCGGTGGCGGGCAGCATCTCTACCACTTGGCCTAATGTAAGCACCCTCTATCAGGGCTCTCCCATTACCTCCAGCACCAGGTTTGACTTCACGCAGGACGTTGTTATAGAGGCTCGGGCTAATCTCTTTGGGCATGCGGGGCTCACCCAAACTATCACTCTGAAGAGCCAACCTCCAGCCTCTGGAGCTTGCGCGCTGCTAAGCCTCTCGTTGGTTGCCGACAAGAACCCGGGCCTAGGGCAAAGCGTTGTGGCGCCCACAGGAAACCAGACCTGCCGACTGGTGCTAGCTGCCGATGCCCCCAAGCCTAGCGACCCGAGTAGGGCTAAGCTCTCCTATACGATCTCGCCTAGTGCCAAGCTCTTTTGTGGGCAGCGGGAAATGGCCAACGGTATTGCGGAGCTAGACCTTACCCAGCCGTGCGTCCTCACGGTGAAAGCTCCCAATGGCAATGTCAAGAACTACGAGGTTGCCTTAGCCTACGGGCAAAAAGTGGAGTGGGAGGTAGCCAAGACCACATACACCTATGGCGATGCACCGGTAGAGCTTGGCGTAAAGGCCTCCTCAGGCTTGCCAGTGTCAGTAACCTCTAGCAATCCAGAGGTCGCCACAGTGGCCTCTGGCAAGCTCTTCCTTGTGGGTGCTGGCCAGACCACCCTTACTGCAAGGCAGGATGGTGGAGGGCTGTGGGATGCAGCCCCTAGGGTAGAGGCCACCGTCACGGTAGCCAAGCGCCCAGCTACGGTGAAAGTTGCACCGCAGGAGGTGGAGCTAGGCCCTGCGGTGGAGCTGGAGTTTGAGTACGGAAACCTGGCAACAGAAGCCGACCTCTGGGATATGCCCGATCCCCTGCAGCAAGAGAGCTATACCCTGCTAAATGCCGATGGGCAAACTGTAGATCCCTCCCTCCCCCTACAGCTCGGGGTCTACACCCTGAAGGCCGGTGCTGGCAAGGTGTATGAGACCCCACGCTATGTGATAACCCCGAAGGATGGGCAATTCAGCGTGGTGCAGGGCGAGGTATGGCCAGTAACCATAACGGTTACCGATGGTACCAACCCGCTTGCGGGGATAGTAGTGACGCTTGAGCAGGAGGAGATGGTAACCCCGGCAAACGGTACGCTCGTTTGGTATCTGCCGCAGGGTAAGCGGTATACCTTTAGTGCGGCAAAGTCGGGTTGCAGTACAGTTACCACCACGGTCGACCTACTCTCGGGTGGCAATAAGCACGCTACGCTAACCCTACGCCCGGCAACGTTGACCCTCACCTACGGCGTAGCAGCGGGGAATGGGAGCATTGTAGGGCTTAACCCCCAGCAACTTTCGCCGGGTGCCGATGGTGAACCCGTGATGGCTGTACCTGCAGAGGGTTACTACTTCAAGGGGTGGAGCGATGGAAGTACGGAGAATCCCCATGTGGAGAAGGGTATCGCCCAGTCAAAGGGGATAATGGCCACTTTTGCGCACCAGATGTTTAGGCTGCACTACCAGGCGGGTGAAGGCGGAACGATAGCGGGCAATGCCAATCAGGAGGTGGGCTACAATGCCGATGGGCAAGAGGTGGTGGCTACTCCCAATGCGGGGTACTACTTCCAGAGCTGGAGCGACGGGGTAACCGAGCCCAAGCGTACCGACAAGGAGGTGAAGGATTCGGTGAATGTAACAGCCCTGTTTGCACCCTTCGCCACGCTGCCCGATGGCAATGACTTTGAGAGCCGCCAGTTCGACAGGGGGTGGTATACCGTAAGCGTTGGGCAGAGCTACGATCCTTGGTATATCACCAACCTCGTGCAGGCCAAGGTATCGCCGATAGATGGCTATTCGGCTGTCTGCAATAGCGACAAGATGGGCATGGGCGCATGGGTGGAATCCTACCTCTACTCGCCCATTTACCTGCTCCCGGCGGGCTGGAATTCCAAGGTTCTCGTTAGTGCTGACTATGCCTTCAAGATGATCCGCTACGATACCCTAAAGCTCCAGTACAGGGTGAACGAAGAGGAATGGAAAGATCTGCTAGCCCTCCTATTCCTCGATCGGCAGGGTAAGCGGTCAGACACCATTGATCGTGCATTGGCGGGTGGCGACCGGCTGCAGCTCCGCTGGATGTACAAAACTGCCTGGAGCTATGCCGCCATGCTCGACAATATAGCCATTACCCCTATCGTCTCTACACCTGTTACCATAACCTACAAGGCAGAACCCTCTGAGGGCGGTAAGATATGGCAGCTCGATGCCAGCGGCAGTAAGACGGTGGAGTTAGGCAGCCAAAGCGTACCCCAAGGGAAAAGAACCGCTAGGGTAGAAGCCGAACCTGCCCCGGGGTACCGATTCATCCGTTGGGATAATGGGAGCACCAATCAGCAGCTCGACAGTGCCTATGCCTTCATGGACGCTACCCGTACTGCCTACTTCGAGCGAGACGACCAGGTGATTGTAACCTACCAGTCCCTTCCGCCTGAGGGGGGGGCAATCCAGCTCGATGGGGTGGCTACATCCAGGCAGGCCGTAACCACTGGGCAACCCCCTAAACCCGTGACCGCAGTGCCGAGCGCAGGATACAAATTCGCCTACTGGGGAGACAATGGCGACACCGTGCAAACCCACCAGATGCAGCCCATTTCAGAGAATGTAACCCTAGTGGTGGCCTTTGAGCAGATTGTAAGGCAAGCTGCCACCCTTACCGTGGTAGATACCCTTGGAAGTCCTATTGCTGGGGCTACTATTGAGCTGGCTGCTCGGGAGTATTCAACCACGGCGGCTGGAGAGGTTGCTGTAGTGCTGGAGGCGGGCGACTATCCCTATACCGTTCGCAAGGCTGGCTACGCAGAGTTCCAGGGGTCGCTCCATGTGCTACGCTCTATACCAACGGGCGAACGCATAGTGCTACGCGAGGCATCGCGCTACCCATTCACCTTTACGGTGACAGCGGACGGTAAACCGGTGCGAAATGCTAAGGTTGAGGTAGAAGGGCAACCCCAACAGCGAACCGATACGGAGGGTGTGGTTTCCCTGAAGCTCCTAGTAGGGCAATACCACTACACAGTACAGGCTAGGGGATATAAGGATGCCAGCGGGATCATAACGGTACAGGAGAATGGTGGTCATGAGTCTGTAGCCCTCTCCCGCACCCAGGTGAACCCTGTGGAAGTGCTAGAATCCCTGGCTAGCGTACAGTGCACGCCGAATCCATTCACCGAGAGCATTACGCTTGCAGGGGTAGGGCGAGCAGAGCGTGTTTACCTAGTGGATGCTACGGGTAGAGTGGTGTACGATGCTGCCGTGCAGGGAGAGGATAGGCTCGTTCTCCAGCTGGGACACCTCCCCTCAGGGATCTACCTGCTGGTGGTAGAGGCGCAGGGACAGAGGAAATCGCTTGAGGTTTGCAAGCACTAGAAGTCCTGAAAGTAAGAAAAGGCGCACCCTAGCCATAGGGTGCGCCTTTTCTTACTTTTGGAATTCGGCAGACAAGGCAGAAATCACGGTAAAATGCATCTATGCGGTACGGCATTATTTTGTGGCGACGCGGCACGCCACGTCGCTACTAAAGCCATCTAGCGCTGCTAGGCATGCAATAGGAGCAGTACCGATTTTGATGTTCATGGGAACATTTGCAACTTTGCGCGTTCTTTTAAGGGATTTTTCCATTCATAAACACGCTACATCTATGCGGATAAAATGGTTACTACTTATTTCAATTCTGCTTGCGGGCTACGCTAGCTACGGGCAATTACGCCGAGTGATGGGGCAGGTTACCGATGCTACAGACGGGAAACCTCTTGTACAGCTCTCAGTGCTGCTGAAGGGGGCTGCGGTTGGGGTGGTTACCGATGCCGATGGTCGGTACTCCATAGAGGTCCCTGGCCCCGATGCGGTGCTGCAATTCCTCTACATGGGCATGGAGAGCCAAGAGGTAGAGGTAGGAGAACGCACCGAGATCAACATATCCATGCGCCCCTCTACCGAGGCCATAGAGCAGGTGGTGGTAATGGGGTACGGGTCGGGCAAAAAGGTGAGCAGTACCGTGGGGCGGGTGAGTAGCGTGGCAGCCCGGTCAGTACAGGCGCATCCCACCGCCAGTGCGCTCGATGGCATTGCAGGCAGGGTGCCTGGGCTCTCAGTGCTCAGCTACACGGGCGAACCGTCGGAGGCCGGTTCCATTCGCTTGCACGGGGCGGGTTCTCTTGGAGCATCCAGCGCGCCGCTCATCGTGGTCGATGGACTCCCCGTATCCACTGAGACCCTCCTGTCGATAAACCCGCAAGATTTTGAGCGGGTCGACATCCTAACCGATGCCTCCGCCACATCTATCTACGGGTCTCGCGCAGCCAACGGCGTTATCTATGTAACCACCAAGCAGGGGCAAGAGGGGGAGAAGGCGAGCGTAATGGCGCGCTACTCCTTTGGGCTCTCCAATCTGGCCAGCACACGCTACTAT
>JABCOB020000026.1 GCA_013333835.2 Bacteroidia bacterium | reverse complement strand
GGATCTGCAGCAGCTAATAGCCTGGTGCAAGGTGGTGTAGGTGCGAGAAATTTGAATAGGCGATTTGATTCCTTCGGGTGACGGCGGGTCTCATGGGGATCTTGGTAGGGGAGGTGCCGAGCGTAGCGAGTGCCCTCCCTTACTGCGATTGCCTCCCTCCCCTTGCCGCCTCGTTTATCCGGTTTTTGTTGCGGTTCTCGACGCTATGCGCGGGAAGGTAATGGGGGGCGATGGGCGGGGGAATCTTCGCGTTGCGAAGGCAGATAACGACGCGGCACGCCGCGTCGCTACGTCCTTTGCCAGTGAGTCCCGCTATAGGAATCGCTTCACTATCTCCTGTACTATCTGCACCGCGTTGGTGGCTGCCCCCTTGCGGAGGTTGTCGGCTACCACCCAGAGGTTAAGCCCGTGGCCAGGGAATGCGAGGTCTTCGCGGATTCGTCCTACGAACACATCATCCTTGCCTTGCGCTAGGCGGGCTAGCGGGTACTGTGAGCGCTCGGGGCTGTCTACCACCGTTACCCCGGGGCTCTTAGAGAGGAGGTTGCGGGCTTCGGCGGGTGTTACTTCTTGCCCAAAGATGGCAGATACCGCCTCAGAATGCCCGCCCCACACGGGTACGCGTACCGCGGTGGCTGAAATACGCAGGGTGGGGAGGTTCAAGATCTTGCGGGGCTCATTGATGAGCTTCATCTCCTCTTTGGTGTAGAGGTTGGGGGTGAACTCATCGCACTGCGGTAGGCAGTTGAGATCTATGGGGTGGGGGTAGGCTTTACGGTCGGTAGGGAGGTGCATGGCGGCACGTTCGGCGCGCAGTTGTTCTATCCCCTTCATCCCCGTGCCGCTTACCGATTGGTAGGTGCTCACGTGCACGAACTCGATACCGTAGGCCCTGTGGAGGGGGGCGAGTGCTACCACTAGCTGGATGGTGCTGCAGTTCGGGTTGGCCACCAGGAGCCTGTTGGGTGCTAGCGCGTCGGGGTTCACCTCCGGCACCACCAGCGGCACACCGTCGGCCATTCGCCAGGCCGAGGAGTTGTCTACCACCCACACCCCTTGGTTTGTGAATTGGGGCGCCCACTCGCGGGCCACATCACCGCCAGCGGCAAAGAGCGCCACTGCGGGCTTGGCGGCTAGCGCATCGGCTATTGAAACCACCCGAATGTTTCTCCCGGCAAACGGCACCGTGCTGCCCACCGACCGGCTAGAGGCGGCAGGTATCAATTCGGCGTGGCTGAATCCCCTTTCGGCGAGCACTGCGGTCATGGTACGCCCTACAAGCCCCGTGGCACCTATTATTGCTATGCGCATGATTGCATCCTATTAGGTAGGCAAAGGTAGCGACAATGGGGAAGATACGCAAGATTTTTGTACATTTGCGCGCTTGCGGGGGGCCGAAGGGTATCGCTCGGGTTGGTGTTGGGGAATGTTTCGATGCGCTTTCTCCCCTGTAGGGCTGGGCGTTTCGGTGTTAATCTTGGGGCAAAGTCAATCACGATAGATGGGTTTCACACCATGCGGATCATAGTGGCGGGTATCGGAGAGGTTGGGCGGCACTTGGCCTCTATGCTAGCCAGTAGCTACCATGCTATAGTGGCCATAGACCCGAAGCAGGAGAAGCTGGATGCGCTGGCCGAGGAGGCCGACCTGGTGACCATAGCGGGCAGCGCCACCTCGTTCGCCGTGCTGCAGGAGGCACGGGTGGAGGGGGTCGATCTCTTCGTGGCGGTAGCTAGCCAGGAGGAGACCAACATTATAGCGGCCATCATGGCCAAGAAGCTCGGTGCTAAGCGTGTGGTGGCGCGGGTTGATAGCAATGAGTACCTAAAACAGGGCAACACCGACCTGCTCAGGAGTCTGGGTATCGACTCGCTCATCTACCCGGAAAAGCTGGCCTCGCAGGTGATAATCGGCCTGCTGGGCGAGGCTGGCACCATGGAGCTTATAGAGTTCTCACACGGTAAGCTGAGCCTGGCGAGCTATAAGCTGGAGGAGGGGATGCAGGTGGTAGGGCTAACGCTCCGGCAGGTGGATCGCCTGTTCGACGAGGTGGAGCTCCTGATAGCCGCCGTAACCCGTGAGGGCGAGACGCTGATACCCAAGGGGAATGACACGCTCCAACGGGGCGATATCATCCACCTGATCTCTACCCAGAAGGGGATTAACTGCTGGCGGAAGCTGATAGGAACTTCTGTGCTGCAGGTGAATACGCTCTTTGTGCTAGGGGCAAGCCGAATGGGGCTGCGGACGTGCCTAGATCTTGAGGGTAAGGTGAAGACCATCAAGCTCTTTGAGAACGACCGGGAGAAGTGCGAACAGATCGCCCCTCTGCTGCACGATACGCTGCTAATACGGGGGGATGGGCGGAATACGAACCTGCTGCTAGAGGAGGGGCTGGAGGGGGCTGATGCCTTTGTGGCGGTAACCGGGAGCAGCGAGACCAACATCCTGACGTGCCTAGCTGCCTGGCGGGCTGGGGTAAGGCGTATCATAGCCGAGGTGGAGAATCTGGACTACATAGCCATGGCTGAGAGCATGGGGATCGATAGCGTGGTGAATAAGAAGCTGATAACGGCCTCTAGGATATTCCGCTACACGATGGGGAGCGATGTCTCGAGCGTGCACTACCTCACCGGGAGCGATGCTGAGGTGATGGAGTTTGTGGTGCAGCCGCACGCCCCTGTTACCCGTGGGCGGCTCAAGGATATCAACTTCCCCCGGCAGGCGATAGTGGGCGGCGTGGTGCGGGGCGACAGCACCTTTATAGCCAAGGGCGACACGCAGATAGTGCCGGGCGACAGGGTGGTGGTGTTCGCGGTGGGCGAGGTGAGCAAGAAGGTGGAGCGGTTCTTCGGGTAGGAGGGGGGCTGAACTGAATCCCCTGCAAAAGTTCCGTATGGGTTCAGTCTATATAGAGCCCTTTTTAGGTAAAAGGGTTTTAATCAAGCAATGCGAATTTTCGAAGACCGTAGCGACGCGGCGTGCCGCGTCGTGTATGAGGTCTTAGAACCACATTTCTATCAATTGGTGAGATTGGCTATCGTATTCTTGGTATGGGAGGTGTTGTAGGGGCGGGCCGAAAGTTGCCCTCCCGCCTATGAGTGCCCTCCATTCCCGTGCTGCGTCGTGATAGAGCCTTTGCCGTAGGTATTGCCGCGGTCTTGGTATGCACGTGGTGGTAATGGGTAGCGACGGCGATTCTGCTAGGGATCTGGGTAGGGGAGGTGCTGAGCGTAGCGAGCGCCCTCCCTTCCAGAGAGTTGCCCGCCCGCGCTTGCTCCCTTCCCGAGGGTTACCGCCCGCCCGCGAGTTCTCTCCCTGCCTGCCTTGTCGTTTATTATGCGTTTTTTCAGGGGTCTTGAGCGTGAGCTAGATGTGCTTGTCGCATAAAAAGGGAAAGGACGCAAGCCTAAGCCTGCGCCCTCCTATGGTGACCCCGGCGGGATTCAAACCCACGACCTTCAGAACCGGAATCTGACGTTCTATTCAGCTGAACTACGGGGCCAACTGCGCTGCAAAGGTAGGGCTTTTTCACGAAAGGGCAAACCGCGGAGGAAATTATTTTTCCATTAGTGCGGGCATCTTGCTACCTTTGCCGCCAAATATACAGCGAATGGCAAGGGGGAAAAAGCCCGTAGTGGCAGATATTCGGATGGAGCGGCTGGCGGCCGAGGGGCAGTCTATAGCCTGGTGGGACGGGGTGGCGCTCTTCGTTCCGGGCACGGTGCCGGGCGATAGGGTAGATGTGCAGGTAGCCCGCAAGCGGAAGGGGTATGCCGAGGGCTATGTGGTTCGCTATCGGCAGCTTTCAGATCTGCGGCAGGAGCCTGTTTGCCAGCATTTCGATGTGTGCGGCGGTTGCCAGTGGCAGATGCTCCCCTACACGCAGCAGCTACAGATGAAGCAGCAGCAGGTGGCCGACCAGCTCCAGCGAATAGGGGGGCTTGGCGGTGCGCAGATTGAGCCGATACTGGGTGCTACCCCAACGCTCTACTACCGCAATAAGCTGGAATTCACCTTTAGCCCTCGGGTGTGGAAGGCCTACGGTGCGGTCCCCTTTGAGGGGCGGAGTAGCCATGCGCTTGCAATGCCAAACGATACTACAGAAGAACCCGTAGTAGGCCAACGGCTCTGGGAGGCCCTCGCGGCGGGGGATTCGGAACTTTCGCCCGCTGTAGGTTTCCATGCGCCAGGGCGGTTTGACAAGGTGATCGACATCCACCACTGCTGGCTACAGGGCGGTGAATCCAACGGCTTGCGCAATGCGGCGCGTGAAGTAGCGCTGGCCCACGGTTACAGTTTTTACGATGCCAAAACCCAGAGCGGATGGCTGAGGGGGATGATGGTGCGTACCACAACCCTTGGGCAGACGATGGCGCTCTTCATATTTGCCTATGATGAACCCTCGTCCAGGGCGCAATTCCTCTCAGAGATTGCCCACAGGTTCCTTGGCGTTACCTCCCTGCTCTGGTGCATTAACGCCAAGGTGAACGATACGCTCTACGACTGCGAGATGCACGTTTACCGCGGGCAGGCAACCATAGAAGAACAACTCGGGCGGCTAAGGGTGGTTATAGGCCCGAAATCGTTCTACCAGACCAACTCCCGCCAGGGCGAGCGACTCTACAATGTAGTGCGCCAGCTGGCCGGCCTAACAGGGCGCGAAACCCTTTACGATCTCTACACCGGCACGGGTACTATTGGGCTATTCCTGGCCAACGATTGCCAGAAGGTGGTGGGCATAGAGACGGTGCCCGAGGCGATAGAGGATGCCAAGCGGAATGCCGAGCGGAATGGGATAGCGAACGCCACCTTCTACGCTGGCGATGTGCTGGAGCTGCTGGATGATGACTTTGTCGCCCGTGAGGGGCGGCCCGATGTGCTGATAGCCGACCCACCGCGTGCGGGCATGCACCCCAAGGTGGTGGAGAAATTGCTGGAGATTGCTCCGCAGCGCATGGTGTACGTGAGCTGTAATCCTGCCACTCAGGCTCGTGACCTTGCGGTGCTAAAGGCTGACTACCAGGTTACTAGGGTACAGCCAGTGGACATGTTCCCCCACACCAAGCATGTGGAGAATGTGGTGCTGCTGGAGAGGAGGAGTTTGTAGTGCTAGCCGCTCGGGCAATCTTCCAATGATTGCAGTAGCTAGTGCGGCACTGTAGGGTAGAGGTGCGCGGAGCTGAAGGGCTCTTTGCGCAGAGGCTGGCGAACTTGTAGAGAAATGGTAGAAATAAACGACGACCCTTAAGCCGATGGATCTTCTTTCTACTCTTCGAGAGCAGTCTCGCACACACCTTTCGGGCGGGCTCTATCACAATACCCAGATCCTCTTTGCCTACAACAGTAACCGTATCGAGGGTAGCCGCCTGAGTTCTGAGCAGACACGCTACCTCTTTGAGACCAATACCATAATGCCAACCGACAGCGCTCTGAATGCTGATGATTTGGTAGAAACCATCAATCACTTCCGCTATTTCGATTTGCTGCTCGAACGGATTGAGGAACCTCTCTCAGAGCCTATTGTCAAAGAGCTGCACCAGACCCTGAAGTCCAGCACAAGCCAGGCGAGAGCCAGCTGGTTTGTAGTGGGTGGCTATAAGCGGATTCCCAATGAGGTGGCGATGCGCGAGACCACGCCCCCCGCAGAAGTTCCCAGTGCAATGCAGCGATTGCTGGAGGACTATGCTGCGCTGGCCCATGTGGCACTGGAAGAGATTGTTGATTTCCACTACCATTTTGAGGCGATACACCCTTTTCAGGATGGGAATGGTAGGGTGGGGCGGCTGCTGATGTTTAGGGAGTGCCTGGCCAATGGCGTTATGCCGTTTATCATCACCGAGGAGCAGCAGGCTTTCTACTACCGCGGGCTGCAGGAATACTCACGGGTGAAGGGTTACCTGCTGGACACGTGCCGAACAGCGCAGGATGAGTATTCTGCTATGGTTCAGCGTTTTGCACACTAAACGGGGGTGCGGTGCCACTTCAGTTATAACGTCTCTAAATTACGAGCCGCCCCGCTGCGAACGGGCATTTTCTATGTGCTTGCTAACCAGTATTCTATATGAAAATGCGGTCGTCTTTGGCGGGTGTTGCCGGGGGTTAAAAGGCCGTTTTCAGCCATTTTCCAGTTAGAAGCTTTTCAAATAGCGGGGAGGCTTTAGCTAAACCCGAGGCTTTGGTATACATTTGTATTGTGGTTTAGTGCTATAAATGGATGTTCTGGAGGCCAGGCGTTGGTAGATTATTACATTCTAAACAGCTAACCCTCTGGTCAATATTAGGAGCTAGAAAGCTATGGCAGAGAAAAAGAATTTCGTAACGTGCGATGGAAACTACGCGGCGGCGTGGGTATCGTACATGTTCAGCGAGGTGGCGGCTATCTACCCCATCACGCCGAGTTCGACGATGGCGGAGTTGGTAGACGAGTGGTCAGCCCACGGGCTCAAGAATCTTATGGGTGAGACGGTTAAGGTTCTCGAGATGCAGAGCGAGGCTGGGGCAGCGGGCGCGGTGCACGGTTCATTGCAGTCTGGCGCGCTCACTAGCACCTACACCGCATCGCAGGGGCTGCTGCTCATGATACCGAATATGTTCAAAATGGCGGGGGAGCTGCTGCCGGCGGTCTTCCACGTGTCGGCCCGTACGGTGGCTACGCACGCCCTTTCCATATTTGGGGACCATAGCGATGTGATGGCTGCCCGCACCACGGGTTTTGCCATGCTCTCTACGGGTAGTGTGCAGGAGGTGATGGATCTGGCGGCTGTGGCGCATCTGGCGGCCATTAAGGGGAGGGTGCCGTTCCTCCATTTCTTCGATGGTTTCCGCACTTCGCATGAGATCCAGAAGATAGAATCGCTATCCACTGAGGATGTGCGGCATCTGGTGGATTGGGATGCGGTGAAGGCGTTCCGTAACCGCGCGCTTAGCAATGAACACCCCGTAACCCGTGGTACTGCCCAGAACCCAGATGTCTACTTCCAGAACCGCGAGGCCAGCAATCCCTACTACATGGCCATCCCTGGCATAGTGGAGTACTACATGGATGAGATGGCCAAGGTTACTGGGCGCCATTACCACCTCTTCGACTACTACGGCGACCCGCAGGCTACCGAGGCTATCATCTGCATGGGTAGCGTGGCCGACACCGCCCGCGAAGTGATAGATTACCTCAATGCCCAGGGCAAGAAGGTCGGGATGCTCGTGGTGCGCCTCTACCGCCCGTTCTCCACAAAGCATTTCCTCAATGCGCTGCCTACCACGGTGAAGCGCCTAGCGGTGCTAGATCGTACCAAGGAGAGCGGTGCTACGGGCGAGCCGCTGTACAACGATGTGCGCAGCGTGTTCTACGGCTTACCGAACGCCCCCCTCATAGTGGGTGGCCGCTATGGGCTAAGCTCAAAGGATACTACGCCAGCCCAGATTATAGCTGTGTATGAAAACCTGTGGCAGCCAGAACCCAAGAATGATTTCACCATCGGCATTGTGGATGATGTTACCTTCCGCTCGCTGCCGGTGGGCGAGGAGATTAACCTGGGGGATGAAGGTGTGTTCCAGGGTAAGTTCTACGGGCTGGGATCTGATGGTACGGTGGGGGCTAACAAGAACTCCATCAAGATTATAGGTGAATCGACCGATAAGTACTGCCAGGCCTATTTTGCCTACGATTCCAAGAAATCGGGCGGTATCACCATCTCCCACCTACGGTTTGGGAATATCCCCATTCGCTCGCCTTACCTGGTTACCACGCCCGACTTTGTGGCCTGCCACGTGCCAGCCTACCTGCGCAAGTACGATATGCTGCGGGGCATTAAGGAAGGAGGCTCATTCCTGCTGAACTGCTCGTGGCGCGGTGAAGATTTGGAACACCATCTGCCCAATAGCGTAAAGCGTGTGCTTGCCAGTAAGAAGGTGAAACTCTACATTATAGATGGTACCACCATAGCCCGTGAATGTGGCCTTGGCAACCGTACCAATACCATAATGCAGAGCGCTTTCTTCAAGATCGCCAACGTGATACCCTACGACCTGGCGGTAACCGAGATGAAGCACGCCATAGAGAAGACCTTCGGTAAGAAGGGCGAGGACGTGGTGAAGAAGAATTGCGCTGCGGTAGACCGCGGTGGAGAGGTGAAGGAGGTTCCAGTGCCGGCTGGAGTCGTCATGGTCGGTGAGGTAACCGGTGCCTCCGGGCACGGTGTCGTGCAGCAGGAGGGCGGGACGAGTCT
>JABCOB020000025.1 GCA_013333835.2 Bacteroidia bacterium | reverse complement strand
GCGCTACCTACAGGCATACAGCCATGAGCAGATTCCAACTCTTCACCCTGGACAACTCCTACCTAAGCTACTGCATCCTAGCCGATCTCTTCTACGTAAGCAGCGGGCTGGGGCGGCAAACCGTGGAACTTCACATCACAGACTTCGCCAGCGGTAATATGTGCGCAATACTCGGGCTACTGGCCAACCAGCTCGAGGCCATAGGCTCTGAGCTCTCCATCACCTCAAACCGCTATCCCGTAGTGCGCACACTGGTTGGCAATGGATTCCTACGACAGCATAAACGTGAACACACGTCCAGAGAAGACAATAGAGCCATTAGCTACCGCAAGCTACGCCCAGCAGACTCGAAATACTTCGACCTGCTCTTTGCCCAAGATCTGGCCTCTGCGCACGCTGCAGCTGGAAGCCCAATGGGCGACGACCTCCTGCTCGCAATACGACTTTCCGCAGCTGAACTCTTCGCCAATACGCAGCAGCACAGCCAAGCGACCTGGGTACACAGCTGCGGGCTATTCTTCCCCGAAAAGGGGAGGTTTGAGTTCACCCTTGCCGATGATGGGATAGGAATCCACAGCTCCCTAGGCGGAGAGCTTAGCACACCCGAAAACCACTCAGACTGGCTGCTGGAGGCTCTACGCCAGGGTGCAACGTCGCGCGAGAAAATAGCCGGAGGGATTGGGCTTCCCCTCATACACCAGCTGCTCCGGCTAAACCTCGGAAAGCTCCAGATGGTAAGTGGGCGCGGATTCCTGCACTGGGACACCTCTGGATTTCAGCTAGCAACACTACCCCATCCGCTCCCCGGCACTGTAATCACCCTACAGCTCAATTCGCTGGACAGTACCCGATACTCTCGACTACTCCAAAAGTTCCTCAAAGCGCAATAGCCATGCAGCCCCTGGTGATCAGCATCAAAGCCCTCATAGGCTCGCCCTACGCCACCGATGCCAACGATGGTGAGCTTCTCTACCGCCACCTTGCCCTGCACACGGCAGAGAATCGCACAGTGGAAGTATCATTCGAGGGGCTAGAGCTGGTAACCCCGGCTTTTACCAACGCCTCGTTCGGGCGTCTGATCCTTGAGGGCGGTGTGGAGGACTTTGAGCTTTTAGTGCATGAAGTTGGCATTTCGACCCCTTGGCGCGCGCTGCTCGTAGAGACCAAAAAGAATGCGCAACGACAGCGAGAGGAGAGAATACTAGGCAAGCTATGACCCTACACCCAAGCACGCCACCACTGCCAGTTGCCCCTTCCTCTCCTCTCTACCAAGGTCCCCTTCAATGCGCCTTCCAACCTTCAAGTCCTACTGGCCACACCCGGCCTAAAACGGGTATGGTTCGCTCCACTGGAGGCTAATGAAATCCCTCACAGGGAGGGAAACCTTTTCTAGCGTATTTCGTATCACGTTATGTTAGGGTATGCCCTGCGGTGTTATCATGGCACGGGGCGGTTTTGAATCAAAAGGGAGAGAACTATGCGAGGAGTTCGGCTTACGCTATTGAGCATGATGTTTTTAGCGCTGCACATTTCTGCCTTTTCCCAGATATTGGTCCGGGGTAAGGTCCTAGATTCTGTGGGCGCACCGCTCCCGTTCGCCCAGGTGCAGCTCTACGCGCTCGAGGGGACAACGCCGCTTGCTGCCACACAGAGCAATCCAAACGGGCTCTTTACCCTAGAGGTGGCAGATACGGGAATCTACCGGCTAGAGGTACATTCTCTGGGCTATGCCGAGTATCTGCAAGAGGTGGTGGTAGGTGATGCCGGGGAACTCCAACTTCCGACAATACAGCTCACGCCGAGCTACGAGGAGATCGGCAGTGTGCAGGTGGAGGGGGAGCGCCCAGTGGTTCGCAAGGGCGATTCGGTAGTCTACCAGGTGGGGGCCTTTGCCAAGGGGAATGAGCGGAGCATAGGGGAGGTTATGAATAGAATGCCAGGGCTTTACGTGAGCAGCGACGGCAGCGCGAGCTACCAGGGATGGAGCGTGAGCAAGATGATGGTGGGGGGTACAGATCTCTTCGGGCAAGGCTATGGAGTGCTGACCAATAACCTGAATCCGAGCGCAGTGAAAGAGGTGCAGGTGCTAGAGAATTTTGAGGAGAGCCGCCTCCTAAAACGAGTGCGTAGGAAGAGCGAACGGGTGGCGATAAACCTTGAAATGAAGGATGGTGCTGGGCAGGTAGTAGGTTCGCTGGAGGGCAGCTATGGGTATAGGCTCATGCACAGGGCCAATGTATCGCTAGTGGGCGTGTGGCAAGGGCTGCAGTGGTCGCTCCTTGCGAACAGCAACACCGTGGGTGAAACGCCTGCGCATAGCTGGGCCGATCCCCAGGGGCTGAACAATATCGGGAGTGGCGAAGAGCTTAGCCTCCCGATTCCAAAGCCTGGCAGCATAGAGGCTGTAACCAGTACCCAGGGGAGTAGCGCCCCACTGAGCGCGTCGCGGCGACGAAGGAATCTATCGCACATGGTGGGATTCAGCACCGTGCTAAGCCCAAACCGACGATTCCAGATGAAGGCCAACGTGGTAGGGCAGAAGGAGGATGACTGGTACGCGAGCGGCTATAGGAGTAGGGTGAAAATCGGTAATCTGAGCTTCGACCGCGATGAGCAGAGCCAGAAGGAGGTGGGCAGCTACACGGCGGTGGGGCGAGTAACCCTTGACTGGGAGGCCTATGACCTGGCCGACCTTCGCTATGAGGGTGGCTACTCTTTTCGGCAGAACCAGAGTAATGGGTGGAATGAGGGGCAGCAAAACCGCTTGAGCGAGATGGGCTTTAGCCGTTGGCAGCGGATGGACCACACGCTCCTCTATACCCAGAGTTTTGACTCGGCTGGTCTGATACGAGGGGGCTTTGAGTGGCAGAGCCAATGGCTCGCGGCTGACTACAGCGCGGCGATCTCTGGTACTATACCCCGTGGGTTGGTGGGTAAGCAGGGGCTTACGGCTAGCTATCCGCAGGCTCTGCACACCGGCAAGACGCTATGGCTGTACCTAGCCCCCATAGCCAAGGGGTTCACGGGGGATGCACGCCTGGGTGGGCTCTATTTCCAGCAGAGGCTACTAACCCGGGGGAATCATAATCGCAGTGTGGCCGCTACTCTACAGCAATCTGATCTTTTTGCTGGCGGTGCGGTTAACTACACGGTTGGGCCGGTTCTGGTGAAGGCGGGATTGCTTGCGCACACCGTAAGGCAGGATCTGGAGGCCTCCCTCCCAGCAGGATTGCCCGGGAAGCGCCTGTATCTGGTAGAACCTAGCCTGGCCATAGTGGCCTCCACCGAGCGCCACTACGGGCTGCTGAAATATTCGCGCAACTCTACCACCAGCACCCTGCTCGATGTACTCCCTGAGCCATTGGTGAAAAGCTATCGGAGTACCCAGCAGGGAAGCACAGAGTTTCGCCTCCATCATGGCAACACCTACCAGATCTACTATAGCTACGCGAATGTGCTGTCGCGCAATTCATTGCAAACCCAGCTGTACTACAACCATAACAGCCACCCTATCGATACGCACGACGTGATAGCAGCCTCGCACACCACCTCGTACATCATATCGGGCAGGCGGAGCAGCACGCTTTACGCCAGCCTGAATACTGACTACTATCTGGGTATCCTCAACACCACTTTCCGTGCCGCCGCAAGCGCGCAGCGTTCCTACTATACCCAGAATGTGAACGAATGGGAGATACCGCTGGTGGATGATTATCTCACCGCAGAAGTTAGTCTTCGCACGCATTTCCATTCGATATTTGATATTAGTGTGGGTGCGGACTGGCGAACTAACCGTCTGCAATCTGACGGACCTGTCCAGCTTCGCCACTCCACCTCGGCCTATGCCGATCTGCAATTCACCTTTGGGCCTGTGCTGTGGACAACGACCATAGAGCGGCTAGAGCCTGGGGTGCAGAAGGGGAATCCGAATGCGGCATACTTCCTCGATAGCGAAGTGCAGTGGACGGTTCTTCCGCAAAAGCTAACATTGTATATAAGCGGTAATAACCTGCTGAATTCCAATACCTATATCTACTATTCGGTGGACAATCTTGAGGCAGCCTACCTTAGGTATGACATTGCCCCAATCCGGGTAATGGTGGGTGCGCGCTGGCAGCTCTAGGCGGATGGAGTAGGCTGAAAAAGTCCGTTGATGGTGTATTGGAGAACGCAGGAAAAGTCCAACGTACCGCGAGCTACTGCTAGACCAAAATCAACCTCTGCAAAACCCACATAAACGATACGCCGCTACGGTCTTCGATAAATTGAATCGTGCGATTAAAAAGCTATTTACCCGCAAGAAGGGGGAAAGTCCACCTATAACTTGACTGAACCCATCCTAGACTTTTGCCAAGATTTCAAATCGTATTATTTCAGCAACCCTACAGCAATAAAAAAACGGGTGGTCGCCCCCAGCGAAACCACCCGTTTCTCGCTCCTACTCTCCTGATTAGAGCTGCCACCTCACCCCTAGCATCACCCGGAGCGGGGCAATGTCATACCGCAGATGGGCGGCCTCGAGGTTACCCACTGAGTAGTAGGTGTAGGTTTTGGTATTCAGCAGGTTCTGCCCATCGGCATAGAGGGTCAGCTTCTTTTTGAGCAATGACAACTGCACCTTGCTATCGAGGAAGTAGACGGCATTAGGATTCCCTTTTAGCACACCGGGCTCCATTCGATCTACGGTAGTAGTCCACAGCACAGGGCCAAAGGTAAACTCAAGATCCACATAAGCCGAGGTGGAATGCCTGAGTTGCACAGTGCTAGATTGCAGTCGGTTGGTTCGCCAATCTGCCCCGATGTTGATATCGAACACCGAGCGGAAATTGGTACGAAGGCTGATTTCTGCCGAGAGGAGATCGTTGGTTAGGGGTATCTGCAAGCCATTCACGTACTGGGTGTAGCGTGAACGCTGCCCGCTGAAGGCAAACCGGAAATTGGTGTTAAGGCGACCGACGAAGTAGTCGGCATTCAACATGGCGTATAGCGTGCTGCTCCGCCTGCCCGTAATGATGTAGGTGGTGGTACGAGAGGCAGTAACCACATCGGAGGTAACTATAGGACGGCTGTTGTGGTTATAGTACAGCTGGGCCTGCAGCACGGTGCGGGAGAGGATGTTGCCATAGCTGTAGTAGGCCTGGTAGGTGTTGCCATGGTGAAGGCGAAAGGAGGTAGCCCCTTGCCGAGTTCCCCTGTAGCTCGTAACCACGGTTTCGGGCAGCACATCGAGCAGGGAGGAGGTGGTGGAATTGCGCGAATACTGCAACAGCGCGTAGTGCAGAGCATCCGACAGCGTAAATGACACCCGGGGCTCTAGGAAATTTAGCCTCGTGCGAGGTATGCCTGTTGGAATGCCCGTTTGCAGCTCTTGCCGCACCGTATGCCCCAGCAGCCCGACCTTTACCATGAACGGCTCACGCCTATAGCTAACCGAGCCTCCAGCAAAAAGATCCAACTGGCGCAGTTCGCTTAATCCCCCAGGGCTAAAGTTGCCGCCCGGCCTGAGCTGCTGCTGGAAGTAGAATCCCCCGAGCCTCGCATCGCCCGTAAACCCACGGATGATGGGGGCAAGGTAGAGCCAAAGCGTCTTGCCTGTGTGCATGGTTTGTGGGTAGCTGGCCGAAAGCCCTTGGGCATCCACTAGACCTCGGGGCGTAGAACCCGATATCCAAGCGCTATAGTCTGCCTTAAGCCACTGGCTCTGCCACTCAAGACCACCCCGAATCAGGCCTGCCGAATCGAGACTTTGGGTGTAGAGCAGCGTGTGATCCATCCGTTGCCAACGGTTAAAGCTCCGCTCGCTGAGACGATTCCCCAGCTCGTCGTTCCACCCCTTGCTACGTCCTTGGCGGAATGAGTAGCCACCCTCATAGCGAAGGTCGGCCTTATCGTGCGCAGCCCAGTCTAATGTAAGCCGACCTGCGGCAGTGTAATTCCCACTCTCCTTCTGGCTCTGCTCATCGCGGGCAAAGCTCAGGTTAGCTATCTGCACCTGGCTGATATAGCTACTCGCGTATTTGTCATCCTCCTTCTGCCCTACTAGGTTGGCCTTCAACTGGAAACGTCGGCTGGGGGTAAGCACCGTGCCAAAGCCTAACATGTGGGAGAGATTATGCCGTCTGCGCACTGCGCTCAACGGGGCGTTGCTCCCCTGCGTGCTAGTAACGGGTTCTAGCCGAAATGGCTTGGGAATTTGCAATTTAAGATCCTCTCCGCTGCCAATATCATTCAGCCCCTGAGGGTTTGCCCAGCTCTGAACGGGAGTTTCGCCCACCGTGTTACTATTGGCTAGGAGCGACCACTGCTGCCCATGCTTCACGCCCACTAGCGACACATTGGCCCTGTGCATGTAACGGTATCCATAGCTGCCATCCAGAGTGCCTACCACCTGCCCAGCCCCATCCTTCATCTCCAGATTGATGGCTACCCGTTCGCTCTTGCTGCGCATTCTCTTGAGAAGGCGATTCTCCTCAAAGTTCTCTAGCACCTGCACCTCCTTCACGGCATTCGGACTCAGATTGTTGGTCAGCACCCCATAGCCACGCCCGAAAAGGTCTGCCCCGCCCACCATCATCCTCTCCACGGGTTTACCCTGGTAGCTCACGCTCCCATCGCTCTCTACCTTTAGCCCAGGCATCTTATTCATCACTTCGCCGATGCTCTTCTCATTGCCCTTGGCAAAAGCCTCTACCCGGTAGATGAGCGAATCGCCCTTACGAACTACAGGCCTTTCGCCCAGCACCTGCACTGCATGGATCTCCTCATAGTGCGCACGGAGCTGAATGCTACCCAGCTGCACTTCTGGCGTATTCCCAAGCAGTACCTCCTGCAGATGCTCGGCATGGCCCAGGGAGCGCACTTCGAGTCTATACGTGCCTACCTCCTTTACCTTCAGCGTGAAAAGCCCTTTCGGGTTGCTCTGCGTGAAGGCTATGGGCGACCGCCCCTCCGCCCTGTAGAGCTGCACCTGCGCAAAAGGCAGCGGTACACCCACAGAATCTAATACTCGGCCTCGGATGAGATGCTGCCCCGAGGCGAGACCACACAGCAGAAGAAGCGCGAGTAATAGTGGTAAGAAATACCGCATAAGCCCTAGCTGTTGAATGGTGCGCAATGCGCCTAGCGCAAAAGACCCCGTGCCAATGCGCCACACCATCGCATCTTTTACTCCTGCGTCCCGAATATATCCGCAAAATTCTTCTCGATCAGCGCTTCATCGCCCGTTCTAACCGTGTGGAAATTCACCTCAGCCCTCCGAGCAGACCTGGCACGGATGAGGTTGGCCATGTCTTCCCCCATCCTGTCGCGGTAGAATGCGTAATCCTTTATCGAGATCTTCTCTGCGGTCTTGGGGAATATCACCTCGGGCATTGCGTGCTTATCATCCAGCTCTATCCCATCAAAACGGAAGGCGAATACTCCATCTATTTCGTGCACATCGAGGATAAGGCCCGGCAATCCGTTGAACTTCCAAGGGCCAAAACCCACGGGAATTAAGGGGGCGTACCAGGCGAAATACTCGCGCCCCCTAAACCAACCCTTTGCGCCCTGCACCCTGATGCCGCTGAATGCGCTCGTGGTATCCACAAATTCCCAGCTGATCTCGCCTAGCGGTTCTTCTACCACGTACTCGCTGAGCGTGCCGCCATTGCCACGATTTAGCACTTGAAAAGTCTGCATCTGGTGCTTCTGGATCTCAGATACCACGTAGACCTCGCCAGCATACATTTTCAGGCTCTGGTTTATGAACCGATTCCCCTTCTCGTCCACGTACTCGCTCCGGGTGATCCCGCTCCGGGTTTTGCCAGTATAGTCTGCGCCGGTGTAGATACTGGTGGACTGCGAGAAGTCGAGCGTGGCGGAATAGTGGGAATCTGGCTCGTTTGGCGACCAGTACACCCTGTAATGCGCACGCCCCGAGCTCTGCGCAAAAGCCTGTAGCCCTACAAGGGCGAGTAGCGCAAGGGTGATAGAGAGGGTAAATCTAGCGTTCATGGCCTTAACCGTATTACTAAACAATGTTAAAAACACTCTACCGATACATCATCCAAAATCTTCCTCTGGTTGTACGACGGAATAACCTTCCAAAAGTTACAATTTCGCTTTCAAAAGGCCAATCTATGAGTGATTCTCTGCCTACCAGATTTGGGGTAGCTTGGCACAAAAAAGACTCTCTTTTAATTCTCCCTTATCCCGTCCACCTTTTCTTGCAGATCGTCATAGTTCAGCTCCAGGGGTTCTATCTGGCTGCCTACACTAGATTGATGAATCTCTACCCGCTTTCCTCTGGGTGCTCGTGCGCGAGCTTGGCTCTCATAATCCTCTTGCCAATGCGTCACGTAGTAGGCGTATTCCTCTATGGGGATACGCTTTGCCGCAGGCGAGAATTTCAGAGCGGGCATCTCATGCTTCTCATTGAAATCTGCATTCATGAATTCGAAAGCCACAAAGCCCTCT
>JABCOB020000024.1 GCA_013333835.2 Bacteroidia bacterium | reverse complement strand
GACTTCCGATTTTCGGATAGATGCGGGGGGGTGGACTATGGAGTCGAAAAACTTCAGCATCGCGAAGTGGATACTCTGGGAGGGGGGCTCTGGCCCTGCCAATGGATCTATCCATTATCCCTCTGGGGCTAAGGTGGGCAAGCATAATGCGCTCAACGCATTCTTTGGCTCTGGTCGCCAGACCTACCTGGTTACCCCTCCTACCAATGTGGGGTCGCGCGAGGTTTCAGATCCTGCGCTCTACTTCTGGTTTGCCGCAATGGCCAATCAGAATTCTCCCGATGAGCTGCAGATCTACGTGCGCAATAAGCGGTCAAAGAACGCAGCCCATAAGGAGTTTAAAAATCCAATAGCGATCTTTAGGAATGAGGGCGAAGGCGGCTGGGTAGAGGTGCAGGTAAAGCTGAATGATGCCTTTAAGGATTGGAGCGAGGAGGATAAGCAGTCAGTACAGTTCGGCTTCCTTGCCATAGGGAATAACGGCTGGGGGATTTGCCTAGACGAGCTCATGCTCATAGATCTCGGGGGAAAGCCCGCCCAGGTTTCTAATGTGGGCTTGAGCCAGCTGATCCAGCCTCTAGGACAGGATTCTAAGCTCAACGAGATCTTCCGGGTAGACATAGGCGTTGGAACGGGTTCTGGGAAGTACAAGATCAAGGAGTTCAAGCCCGAGTTCGATGGCGATCCCACGGTGTATGCGCGCAGCGTGGAGCATCTCTACCTATACCACTCAAAGCTCCCTACCTTCGATTCCCATCTACCGAATCGGATGGCAACCATCACCATGCAGGGGGGCAAGGTTACCAATATAGCCTGGGAGAAGCGGGGCACAGACCAACATGAGGATCGATTCCTAGAGCCCGGGCAACGGCACTACCTCTGGCTGGTGGCCGACATCAAGAGTAATGCCCAGCCGAAAGATGTGCTGAGGTTCAAAGCGCCCCGGAGTGCTATAGAGCTGGTGTACTGCGATAATAGGGGAGAGGAGAACCCCAAAGTGGGCAGCAAGATCTACCCCATAGAGCAGGAGTGGACGGCTGGGGAAGAGCGTAAGTGCACGATATACAAGACGCTCTTCTCCGATTCCTTTGAGAATGGTGTGGGTAATTGGACGTTAAGCACTGACTGGAAGGTAGGGCAGATCTGCGCCACCCACCATACATTTACCGATGGTACGGTAAGCCAGCATCCTAGCCGAGCCTTCGGGGGTACGGGAGTGCTGGCAACCGCGATTGATGGTAGTGGTACGTGCGCTGGTAAAATCCAGCCGATGTACTTGCCCAACAGAACTGAGGAAGGGTGCAAAGCGGTTAAAGAGAACATAGATGCCAGCATCTACCGCAATGTGCTGGTCCGCTTCCGCTACGCCGCCAGCCTAGGAGGGTCGAACGATCGGGTCAGCCTGTTTGTGCAAACACCCTATGGCCCCCAGAAGGTATGGCTGGAGAACTCTGGCGTTAGAGACACAGGCTGGAAAACCGCGGTGGTGGAGATTCGGGATTACGCAGATCGCGTGCAGAATTTGACTCTCGGATTCTCGCTCAAGAGCGATGCCACGGATGAGAATGCGGGGTTGCTCATAGACGATTTCCAGGTGCTGGGAGACTACATTAAGGCCGATGTGGGGGTAGAGAACATTCTACCGCCTACCACCTTGGAGTTCGATGCGAACTCGAAGATCACCGTGCGGGTGAAAAACTACGGGGCGGAGGCTGTAGATGCCAGCAAGGTTACGGTGACGGTTAAGGTGAACGGGGAGGAGATGGTATTACCTGGCAAAATGGGCTCTATAGCCGCAGGTGCTACGCTCGACTGGGAGTTCACCTCCAACCGGCTAGTACCCGTGACGAATCGGAATAACGAGATAGTAGTGGAGGCTACCGCGAAGATCCCCGATGATGACGGTACCGATAACGACACCAAGCGGGTTCGCTTCTACTCATTCCCAAGATTCGAGGTGTCGGCAATCAATCCTTGGCCAAAGAACACCGATATTCGGATGGAGCAGTGGTATCCCACCACGTATCCTGGAGGTGGGGCATCTAGCTGGCTGCAGTCCTTCAAGGAGCTGTGCAGCAAGTGCGCCTCGGGCCGTATGTTCAGCGCTGATCCCCCAGTGAATAAGTTTATCTGGACCACGGGGAATGAGAGGAACAACACCCATGAGAATTCCGTGCTTACAGGGCCAATCTTCGACCTGAAGGCCGATGCCAATGTGAAGTACGAGGTGGTGGTAACCCATATGCTTAGCGAACGCGCTAAGATGTGGATAGAGTACCGTACCGATGTGAATGCCCCCTCTGCCTCTACTGAGGGTTGGACAACGCTATTGCCTCCTACAGGTGGATGGAGTGAGAATTGGTATGGTGGTACTGCTAATGCTTGGGTCGGCACATCGTCAACGTCGCCTGGGCCTGAGCCTATGCCAGTACCCTATTCGTACAAAGTATCCAAGACCATGCTGCCAGTGCAGAGCGGCAAGGTGCAGCTGCGCGTGCGGTTCAACGATCCGGACAATGCGGAGGCGAATGAGGGGGCAGCGGTGAACATGATAAGGGTGCAGGCCCTGAAGGCTGACCTCGCGGTAACGGGATTCACCCCGCAGCCCCAGTGCACCAACACCCCGAGCAGCACGCCGCTGAAGATCAAGGTGAAGAACAATGGCCCAGTGGTGCAGAAATCCTTTATGTGCCCTGTACACGTGGTGGTGCGCGAGATGCAGGAGTACCAGCGCCCACGGGGTACTCGGACTCCAGATCTCCCAGTGCCGAGCCAGGTGGTGCTGGTGGATAAGATACTGAGCCTGCAGATACCCGATATCAATGTGGGTGAGGAGAAGGAGATCGACACCGAGCTCGCCTTTGCGTGGGACTGGGCAGATTGGGGGTATGCCATAGATATCGCGTTGAATGTGGAGCAATCTTCGCAGGGGAGCGATGAGAATACCGCCAATAACAGCTACAGCGGATCGTATATCCCGAAGATGTACCCTGGCCTGTTTTTTGCCGAGGCAGATCCGGCTACACGGCAAATAGCAGTGCCTAGCCAGATATCCTCAAATATGCCAGTGACGCTCTACCAGAGGAATAGGAGAGCCTGGGCGAACCATATGAGTGATAATCTGGAACTCGGAACTGCGCAAGGGTATAGGAATGCCCGAGAGGGAGTCTTTTACAGCTTTACCTCCGATGGTACCTTCAAGATAAAGTTCAAGTACAGCTACGGGGTGAATGAGGAAGGCAGATGCCCCGAGGTTACAGAGGAATACACGCTGGTTAAGAACGATGTAACCCTGAGTATTGGGCAGGTGGATGTAAAGCAGAACGCCTGCTATAGCCCTGGGGGCGAAACTGTGGGAGTGCCGATCTCGGGTGCTCCTGGCACAGAGGTTAAGGCTATCATTTACATCAATGGCGATTACGCGCACCCTGCGGCTTCTGCGGAGGGGGCTATACCCGCCTCGGACAAGTCGGTAACCCTTAGCCTGACGGGCGTAAAAATCCCGGCCAATTACTCTACGGTAGAGGTGGTGGCTTTGGTGAAAAAGGGATCAAGCTACCTCCCGAGCCAGGGCAAAGAGGGGCATCGTGTGATTTCTAAGGTCTACCGGTGGAAGACCCCGCACCGCCTCCCGGTGTATGTGCGCACCCGCACGGGGAATCCGGGCAGCTACACCTATAGTAACCAGATGCTGCTCCCGTATGAAGGGGCTGTGGTGAACAACTTTACCACCGCTAAGCTGGAGCTCTACACCCCGGCAGAGGATGGTGTAAAGTACACCTGGACGCGTACCGACAGTAACGGACAAAAAACTTTTGAGGGCAATTCTATATACCTCGAAGAGTTTGATGCTAAGTACACGTTGAAGGCAGAGAATAAGGAGTGCGGCGGAACCCCTATCGTCAGCAACTTCATACAGGTGTGGAGCGGCGATATAGAGTTGGTGGCTTTTACGGGGGTTACGGCTTTAGAAGGCGTTTGCCAGAGTGCTAGCGGCGGGGTTATTCTGAGTATAGATTTGGAAAACCATAGCCGTACGCTCTACAAGGCCGGGTTACCTGTGAAGTTCGTGATGACCTACCCAGATGCTTCTACCGAGAACATCGAAATTAAGCTGCCGAAAGATCTCCAGGAGCAGGCTCGCATCACCATACCGCTGCCTGAAATCCCAAAAGGGAAGCTCAAGATAGGGCATAATACCCTCAAGCTGGAATTCAAGCAGATTGGCGAATCGGCCGATGGCGATGGCGACAAGTCGAACAACACCATAGAGGGGGATATAAACCTTAAGCCTTCGCCCGAGGTAGAGTTCGAGGATGCTGCCAAGCCAGACGGTGTGATTCGCCAGAAGATAGACCGTTGGGTATTCTCGCCCAGAATAAAGAGTAAGGACGGGACTACCTATAACTGGACCGGCAGGATGGTGGATGACGAACTCCAGACTTGGAGCGCATCCCTGGGGCGGCAGTCCACGCTTACGGTAGAGGGCACACCGAAGTACGACCTGTACAAGATAGAGGTGAAGAATGCGGAGGGTTGTACCACCGAGAAGATCTACAAGCTGATAATGACGGATGCGAGCCTAAAGCGCATCGAGCGTCCATTCTCCAGCTGCAGTCTCGGTGAGGATAACACCGATGTGGTGGTGGTTATCATTGGGAACGAGGGGAAGCGTCCTTTGCAGAAGGATACCGAGGTTACAGTAACGGTAAAGCTGGGCGACGGGACGACGTACACCACAGGGATTGAGCAGCTGGATAACGACATTCCCGAGGGGGGCGACTACAAGATCATCATACTCGCAGAGGGGTTGCAGAAAAAACTGGCGGGAGTGCAGAACATGCGCCTCACCGCCGAGGTGAAACTGGGCAACCTCAATGGCAAGAAGGTAGAGGACATAGAATCCTCAAATGACAAGGTTACCACAGAGATCTACAGCTACGGGTATCCGAAGTTTAACGTGTCATATGAGCCAGTTTCCGACTGTAGTTTCTCAAAACTGGTGTTGGAAAGCGGGACAAAACTGAGTGTGAATTGGCAATACGCCAAATTTGCAGTAGAAAATCTGCAGGGTGCTAACACTTCAGAGAGCCTATACAGCCCCAATCCGCTAGATCCACCTATGCTTATAGAAGATGGTAAGACCCCACCCGATAATCCATCGGCATCTCCTCTAGGAGAAGGTAATTTCTACCTCCCCACGAAATCTACCATGGAGAAGTCTGAGGATCGGGCTGGTAAGGGGCACTATGTGATTCGCGCTAGGAACAGCGAGGGCTGCGAGGCCGATGTGAAGTTCGATCTCGTCCTCGAGCGCTACGCCCTAGAGCTGGTAGGATCGCAATCCACTCCACCCAGGGCCCAGTGCCAATTCCCCGACGAGAATCTGGAAACCCAAGTGGTGGTGAAGAACGTTGGAAATACCACGCTCCCAGAGGGTACAAAGCTTAAGTTCACCGCGATACTCAACGATGACACGAAAAATCAAGGGTCTGCTGATGAGTACGAGGAAGAAGCCGCGAAGATTGCGGATCGGCTAGAGGAATCTGAAGGGGTCCTCAAGGGAGAGCTTCGGCCAGGCTACGTATTCCCATTTACCATCAAGCTGCCCAAGCTCAATGTGGGACGCGATGGGCAGGAGCTGCGTATTCAGGTGAAGGTGGCCTTTGGGGATGAGACTGGGCTGCAGTGCGCCAACCTCGCGGGGAGCGAGTCGGTTGGTATACTCAAAACCCAGGACAAGAAGGATGTGGGGACGTTCAATATCGTTATCACTCCGGCGGGTGGGGCTCAAGAAAGCACGACTCTAGAGAAGCGTACATACTCTGATCCGTTTGTGTATGAAACAGATTACGTTGCGCTGGATGTTCGAAATCAAGGAACTGAAGAGTTCGGATTCCAGTGGAGTTGGGATGGAGGTATTGGGCTTAAGTATGGTGCGGGAAGGAGGGTTGATGACAAAGCCTCAGGAATTGATGTGGATGGATCTGGCCGTGTGGCCTGTAAGTTAACCAATAAAGCCTCTGGTTGCACACGAGAGAGTGGGGGGTACATTCGTCGTAAAGGGCTGAGTCTCTCCGTAAAGTGGATTATCTCGCCTAGTAGCACCTGCAAGCCCAATGTGCCCGAGGCAATACCCGTGAAGATGTGGGTGGCCAATGTGGGGTCCAATGATTTCGTTATAGACAAGGAAAAGGCATCCCAAAAGGCTTTTACTATTAAATACGCGGTGTACAGACTTGGAGAGACCACCAATCCGCTAAGCGAGGGAACGAGGGATGTAAAGTTCGAAGAGCTTTGCACTATTGATGATGATCCGAGTGATCTCCATTATGGTATGGTTGGCTTGAGGGCCATCAAAGTATCTAAAGATCCCGACGTAAAATCAGATACTACAAAATCAAGCCAACCTATTGAATGTCCTGACATCACTGGCATGAAGGGGCTGCGTGAAACTGACTTCTACATCCAAGCGGAACTCGTAGACTTTAATCAAGAGGTTGAAGGAGTCGGAACGATGCAGCAGCATGTGACCAAGAAAGAGTTCCAGCACTACGCGAGTCCTACCATTGCCGGGGAGAAGCTCGGTGGTGCTAAGGAGGTCTTCTACAGCGCTACGGGTGTTATAAAGGTTACGGACGAGGCCGAGGAGGAGCTGTACCATAATTACCAGTGGTCGAAGGTGGGCGGTGACAAGATTCAAACAGGTGAAAGCAGCGGATTGGCAGGCGCTACCCCCTCATCGGCGGTGGTGGCGGAGCCTGGTGACTACATGCTCACCTTTGTGGATGCGAACCAGTGCGCGGGGTCTGCCAGCAAAACCGTGCGTTTCCCTGCCTATCTCGTCTTTGCCGAATCGGACTTCGTGCTTCCCGAGAAGGAGGCTTGCGCCCTTACAGCCGATGAGGAGGTGGCCGTGAAGGTGACCAACATGGGGAAAGAGCCCTACACCCCACCCTCTGGCGGAGTACCGGTGAATATAGAGTGCACGGAGTACAACCCAGATTTCGCCACGCTTTCTACAGATCTTGATAAGAAGCAGTACCTAGAGGGTGCTAGGCTACAGCTTATGGATGCTCCCCTTGCTCCGGGTGCTACGGGTGTGATGAAGGGCAAGATTACGACTACTGACGGGAAGCATCTCAGCCTGGCCAGCGAAGAGGGGCAGATGAAGTTCCAAATTATGGTGAAGATCCGTGATGAAGCAGACAGCAGCCAGCTGGTAACACCTCCTGCCAAGCGTCCTAAGAGGGAGGTTAAGACGGGTGATGTGATGAATTATTCGCATCCCCTACTTGGGAAGCCGCTGGATGAGATGGCGAAAGACGGGCTACAAGATCCCAGTGCCGATCTTATGCGTATCCCCTTCGCCAAGAGAGGTTTCATCATGTCACCCACGGGCCTTTCGATAGAAACCGTTCCAACGTGGTACTACACGGCTCAGGGCGTTGCAGATACCCCTATCGAAGGTCGAGAACTGAAGGTGATGCGGACTGGCGAGTACATGCTGAAGCTAATGGAGAAGCACGGAAACCAGACTTGCCAATCGACCTATGGACCTATTAAGCTGCGCTTTAAGCCAGAGTATGTGCTAACGCCCGAATTCGATCAGAGCAGCACGACGCAGTGCCGCGAAGAGAAGGATAAGAACGTTGGACTTGAGAGCCCCATTGCCATCAAGCTCAAGGTAGCTCCTAGGGTGGTTCCTATAGCTGCGGGCGATAAGTTCACCATATCATACGAGGAGGAAAACGTTGCAGGCTCTCTGCACGATGAGGAGCTGGTGGTAGAGAATACCATAGATACTACAGCGGCCGACCAGCCTACCGTTCTGGAGTACAGCTTCAACAATAAGCCGAGCTTCAAGGCAGGCAACCACACGGTAAAGGTGAAGGTGATCTACAAGGATGATCTGGGCGATCCTACGCAGGGCGAAGTGTTGGAGGTACTCCATTTCAATACCAAGCCCGCTTTCGACTTCGATGCCACGTTTACGACGGAGAATCCCCCGATCGAGATTGTTGGGCCTCAGCCTCCGGCGGGCGACACTTACACCTACTGGTGGAGCGTGAACTCGGGGACTGGTAGCAGTGCAATGCATGATCGTTCCGGAGAGTACTTCCTCAAGGTAACTAGCAATGGGTGTACTACCGAGAAGACCTTCCTGGTGCGTATAATGCGGAAGGTATCTTGGGAGGTGGAGAACCCAGATATGGGGACCTTTAAGGTAGAGCTGCTCAAGAAGGATTCTGATGAGGTTGAACGCCAGCTGAACAACCCGGATGCGGTGTCCGGTGAGGCCGAGCTTTTGATAACGGCCCTCCCGAACACGGGGCATATCCTGAATCTCCTAGAAAGGCAAGGTGCAGATCTGGAAGGTGCGAAAGCTGAGGGCTTTAAGGGTAAGATTCCAGTGGATGATAAACCAGTTGAGCTGAAGGTTGGTTTTGCCCAAGGGCCAGACCCGCATGCGGTAGGCGTACTGCCCGAGGTTCGCATTGTGTCACCATTCAGCCGTTCGCTTGAGCTTCTCAATACTGAGCGCGTGGTTGAGCTTGAGGTGGTGAACCAGGTGGGAGCGGTGATTACGCATCAGCACATAGCAGCGGGGCAACCGCGCATTACGCTGGAGTTCCCCAATTTGCCCGAGGGGCTCTACCTGGTGCGGGTAGTAGATGCTGCTGGTGGTGTGCGCACCCTGAGAGCGGTGAAGGCGCACTAGCCAACGGTGGGTGAATTTTCTGAGGAGGGTAGACCAAAAGTCTACCCTCTTTTTGTTGTTCTGGTGCTGAATACACGGGGCTTTTGGAGGCAGAAAGACTAAATCTCACTATTCCAGCGTTCTTTTTTTCGTCATGATAAAGAGCCCGAGTAGGCGGTATCTACACGCGTTGAAGGCATATGGTTTGCGAGTAGATTTGCTATACTGGCTTTAATGCCCTACCTTCGCGGTGTATGGTTGGCGGCTTGCCCCTGCGCAGAGTTTGGGGAAGTTCGCTTGGGCGAGCTGGCATTAGTGTTTTATTTTTTTTCATAGTCTATGGCATCGTTTTCCCGGTTAGGTGTACGGATGGGGTGGTGTGGCAGGCTATTGCTGCTAGCGTTGGTTTGGTTGCCCGGTAGGAGTATCGGGCAGGTTTGGGAGGCTGCTAGGCCATTCCAGGAGGCTTTTGATAATGGCGTGGAGCTCTACAGGGCTGAGAAGTACGCAGTGGCGCAGGCGGCTTTTGCCGAGGCGTTGGCCAATGCAGAGCCTGGGGTAGATCTACAGCGTGCCGATGCGGCCTATTTCCATGCGGTATGCGCCGCACGCCTGGGGCGTGCCGATGCCATATTCCTGCTCGAGCGGTTTCTGGATGGCTACCCCGAGTCTCTTCGGGCCAATACCGCCCGTTTTGAGATCGCCAAGCTCTACTATGAGCAGCATGGCTATCAGCAGGCCTTAGCCCACTTTGCGCAGCTCCAACGCAAGGCCTTTACCGCCGATGTATGGGCTGAGATTCAGTTCAAAAAGGGGTATGCCCACCTACAGCTCAATGAGGAGGAGCAGGCCATGCCGCTTTTTGCAGAGCTTAAGGGGGGCACATCGTACTACGCCAACCCAGCGGCCTACTACTATGGGCACATAGCCTATTCGCAGGGGCATGATGCCACGGCGTTGGCAGAGTTTGAGCGTCTTAAAGATGATCCTACCTTTGCCCCAATAGTTCCCTACTACATAGCCCAGATCTACTACCGGCTAGGGCGTTACCGCGAGGTGGTGGATTACGTAACCCCAATGCTGCCGAACATGAGCAGCAAGCGTAAGCTGGAGATGCAGCGGGTAATGGCCGCCTCATACCTTGCCCTCGATGAGCCGCAGAAGGCTTTACCGTACATGGAGAGTTTTCTGGCAGAGAGCCCGCAGCTGGCGCGAGACGATCACTACCTTGCGGGTATTCTCTACCAAGAGACCGGGCGTTGCGATTTGGCGGTGGAGCATCTGGAGAAGGCAGTTACAGTGGCTGATTCCATCTCCCAGAATGCCAATTACCACCTGGGGTATTGCTATCTACAGCTTGGCGATTCTGTGGGGGCACGGAGGGCTTTGGAACTCGCGGCTTCCATGAACTTTAACCCAACCATAACGGAGGATGCGCTCTTCAACTTTGCCAAGCTCACCATGGAGCAGCGGGTGAATCCATTTGCCGATGCCGTAGATGCCTTTGCCCGCTATATAGAAGAATACCCCTCTTCGCCACGTATCGATCAGGCCTACACCTACCTAGGCATGGCTTTCTCGGCCACCCGTAAATACCAACGTGCGCTAGAGGTGCTTGAACGCGTGAAAATGCCCACGGCTACTACCCGTAATGCTCTCCAGCGGGCATCGTACTACCGAGGGATTGAGCTGTTCCAAAATCTGAAGTACCAAGAAGCTATAGAGCGTTTTGACTATGCCCTTAAGACCCCTGGCATGGACCCCACGCTCTACGCCAAGGCTCTTTACTGGAAGGCGGAGGCGCACTATAAGCTTGAGCAGTATGCCGTGGCAGCAAAGTACTACCAGGATTTCCTCAAAGCTGGCGGGGCCTTCTCGCGGCCTGAGTATCCATTGGCATCCTACAACCTGGGTTACTGCTACTTCAAGATGAGGAACTACCCGCAAGCCATCACATGGTTTAGGCAGTTCCCTGGGATGCTTAAGGATTCAGATCCCCAACTCCTAACCGATGCCTACGCTAGGGTAGGCGACAGCTACTATATCCAGCGGCAGTACTGGCCAGCCATAGAGTTCTACGATAAGGCTGCCAAGGCCAACGGCCCGGGGGCTGACTATGCGCTTTACCAGCAGGGGTTCTCCCTCGGGCTGGTGGATAGGCCAGAGAAGAAGATTGGGGTGCTGGGGCAGATGGCTGCACGCTATCCGCAATCGCTGTACTGCGGGCAAGCCGACTTTGAGATTGCCCAAACCTACCAGCAGATGGATCAGCTGCAGCCTGCCATAGAGTACTATAATCGGGTAATAAACAACTATCCGGGCAGCCAGTGGGTGCCGCAAGCCCTGGTGCAGGTAGGGCTAGCCCAGTACGCGCTCAATAACTACGACGAGGCCATACAGAGCTTTGAGCGGGTGATAAAGGAGTACAGCGGCACGCCGCCCATGCACGAGGCGTTGGCAGCACTAGAGCGGGTATACAATGCCAAGGGCGATGTGAAGCCTTATTTGGCCTACCTGGAGCAGATAGGACAGAGCGAGCGGGTGAGTGCACCACAGCGCGATTCCCTCATTTTCTCGGCTGCAGAGAATCAGTACATGCTTGGTGATTGCAAGAAGGCGCAGGCCTCGTTGCGCGAGTATTTGGCCGCCTACCCCGAGGGCGCCTATAGCCTTACGGCAAACTACTACTTGGCCGATTGCCTCCTTCGGAATCACGATACTGCGCAGGCCATAGCCCCCTTAGAGGCCATAGTGGCCAAAGCGCCCAATGCCAGGGTAGAGGAAGCCTTGGGGCGGCTGGCCGAATCCTACGAGTACGCTAACCGTTGGTCTGATGCCTACAGCACGCTCCAGAAGCTAGAGCAGGTAACCACGAGTCCAAAGGTGCTTAGGGAGAGCCGTAGAGCCCGCCTTAGAGCTGCTATAGCGCTGGAAGACAACGAGCGAATAGTGCAGTCAGCTAAGGATTTGGCCTCTACCGATGCGCTAAGCCCAGAGCTCATGCTTTTCGCACGCTACAATCTGGGTAAGGCTCTCCTTGCGCAGGGGAAACTCGATGAGGCCTACGCAGCCTACGCGCTCATTGGTAAGAATACCGGTTCGGCCACGGGGGCAGAGGCTCGGTACCGAATGGTGGAGATCTTGGCAAAGCAGAGCCAGTGGACGCGGGTGCAAGAGGAGACTTTAGCCTTTGCCAAACTCAATACCCCCCACCAGTACTGGTTGGCTAAGGCCTTTATTCTTTTGGCTAAATCATACGAGAAGCAGGGTGATACATACCAAGCTCAGGCCACACTCAAGAGCGTGGTGGATAACTACCTAGATAAGAAAGATGGGGTGGTAGACGAGGCTCGTCGTGAGCTAGAGCGGGTTCTCCAGCGTGTGGCATCACCAACCACCCCAGCCTCGAGCGATACTATCCAGTTTAAATTTCAAAATTAACTTGATCCCCAGGTCATTCTACACCCGGTAGAACGGGGGGCTACAGGTTACTACACTCCGTATGCAGTACAGACCTCTTGCCCGTGTTGGGCTGTATCTCCTTCTGGTGCTGATACCCAGCTGGGTCTGGGCGCAAGGAGGCGATACCCTTCAGCGTGCGAAAATCCCCACAGGTGAGCGTGAAACCACCTCTACGCAGAAGACCGTGGAGGTGAGCCGGGCGTTCACCCCCACGATTCATGATGCCGACAAAGTGGGGCGGCAGCCCGTGATGGATGATTCCGCTTCCGTTGCACCGCATTTTACCTACGAGCTCGATCCGCACCCTATCGTAACGCACTTTGCCTTACGCCCACTGCCAGCAGCTAGAATGGGGGCAGAAACTCACGATCCCACATCGTTATTCTACCTGAAATTCGGTTTTGGGAACTACCTATCCCCCTTGGCAGAGGGCTACGTAACCAGCAAGTATCACGAGCATTACAGCGGGGGAATTGCGGTGAAACACCGGAGTGCTTTTGGCTCTGTAACGCTGGCCAATGGGCAGGGGGTAGATGCCCCGTGGGCGCAAACCAGCGTTTCGCTCTTTGGCGATGCGGCCTTTCAGGCAGTGGCGCTGCACGGGGAACTCTGGTATCGCCACGCGCTCAGCTCATTCTACGGAGCTCAGGATACTCTTAGGTTTCCGCAGAATCCCTATTTCCTCTCCCGAACTACCGCCCATGCGTATGGGGGGCGTTTTGCCTTCAACTCCACCTATTTAGACTCTAGCCACTTCCATTACTCAGGTGCAGTGGAGGCGGAGCACTATACCGATAGCTGGGGTATGGGGCAGCACCGGGTGTCTGTGGTGGGGAGCGGGCACATGTTCCACAACCATGAGTGCTATGGGGGTACGCTGCGGGTAGATTATTTCGGCAAGACCCTAGAGCCGACCGTAGAGCCCAATACCATAGTTACGATGCAGCCGTGGGTTAAGCTCTTTGGCGATGAGTGGCGCGTGATAGTGGGTGTAGATTTGGCCTTTGATTACAATAATCGTATTCCTCAGCTCCACCTTTTCCCTCGTGCGCACCTATCATACGATGTGATAGCGCATTACCTAATCCCCTACGCCGAGGCCGAGGGGGGAGTGGTGCCCGCAGATTACTACACCATCCGCCGTGAGAATGCTTGGGTAACGCCTGGGCTTCACGTGTGGAATACCACGCAGAATCTTGACATTCGCCTCGGCCTTAAAGGGAATGCTAACCCTCGGCTTTCCTACAATGTCTGCGTGGGCTACTCGATAGTAGATAGCGCGCACTTCTTCGCCAATCGGCCCGTCCTCTACACCCGACCTGATGGCACTGTGGAGGAACGGTTGGCATCTGACTTCATGGCCATTCATGATAGCTATTCCCAAACCCGAATTACTGGGGAGCTTTACTACAACCTCACCGACCGTTTTCTGCTTGGCTTACGGGGCGATTACTGGCAGTATAAGCTTCAGCACGAGGAGTATCCTTGGCATAGGCCATCATACCAGGCCACGTTCCACACAGCTTACAACCTGCGGCAGAAGGTGCACTTAGGGCTGGCATTCCGATTTGAGAATGGTGCTAAGGCCAAAGGAGTAGGGAGGAAGGCCGTGGATCTAGGGCCATTATACCTGCTCGATCTCGATGCGCGCTACCAGTTCTCCGATTTTTGGTCTGTCTTTTTGGATCTAGGTAACGTATTGGCCTGCAAGCACTCGGTATACTATCTTTACCCGATGCAGCGTTTGCATGCGCATGTGGGGGTAATACTGAATTTCTAACTGGGTATTGGGCATCCCCTGTGTTCAGCTTTGTCGCTCGGGCCTTACGGGCGAGCAGGGTGATACTCAGGATGCGGGCATGCTAACATCATTCTATTTCATGGCTGGGCTATTCTCTCGTGCTTCTATCCAAGCGTGGTTACCAGTGCTGCGGCAGGTATTGGTGAGTGTTATTCTTGCGCTTATGGTGCTGTATTCCAAAGTATTGCCCCCTATAATGATTTTGGCCTTTTTGCTGGGTGTCTTGCACATCATATTGAATTATAAGCAGATACCATTTAGGCGATACTGGCCATTTCTCATCACCATAGGGTATTACCTGATGGCGTTGCTATGGTTGCCCGGCACTGAGAACCCCCACTGGGGACAGATGGCCGCCATGATGCGGATCGTTCTCGTGCTTGCCCCTGTGGTGCTTATCGATCTCAAACCCGCGAGGCACTGGGGAACTATCCTCATCGTTGCGCCAATACTCCTGCTGATCATCAGCCTTGGGGTGGCGCTCTACTACTCGTTGAGCATGGAGAACGGGGTCTGGACTTTTACTCCCTATAGACCCGAGAGTCTCGAATTCTTCGGGGGCAGCGTTTGGAAAACCCTCCAGTCTTCCTCCAACTTTGCGTACACAGGCCTCACCTTCCATGTAGGGCATCGGCCAGCGCTTTTCGGATTTAGCATGCTTTTGGGGCTCTTGGTGGCTGGGCATCGCCTGCTCTCAAGCCGCGCATACAGGGGACTCTGGTACTATTGGGCGGCTCTCCCTGTGCTTTTCCTTGGGCTGCTCCTCTCTGCCAGCCGAACGAATATCGTGGTGCTGTCGGTATGCTTGGTTTGCATACTCCTCTACTACATCATCCGAGTTCGGGGGTATTGGGGGTGGAAAATAGGGGCAGTGGCTCTGCTGCCAATCCTGTTGCTTCTTTTCTTTTTCACCTTTCGGCTCAGCTTTTATAATACCTCTGCGCTCGGGGAGTATGTCCAGCGGGATGCCCGCATCAGGCTATGGACGGGGGTCTGGGAGTTCCGGGATGAGTTTCTGCCCTGGGGGGTAGGCACTGGTGCGGAGCGCAATATGGTGGAGCTTAGCGCGCAAAAGAACAATCCCGTGGCTGAGGGGCTAAATCAGATGCACTGTGAGGCCTACAGCGCGCTGGTAGAGATGGGGTATCCAGGGGCGATCTACTACTTGGCGATGATGCTCATCCCGCTCATTTTCTATCGAAATGTACCGCCGCTGCATCGCCTTTTAGTCGTGGCGCTGCTGTTCTACAGCATCTTTGAGTCCTTCTGCCCTGTGGCGCGGGGTGTGGCCTATCTTGCCTTTTTCTACAATATGGCTTGGCTCTATGGTATAAAGCTGCCCGAGGGTTTCAGCTTGCCGCGCAGATCTCAGCTCTAGCCTGTGGCATTGCAGAGCTTGGTATGCCTGTCGCCAGCATTTAGCTAGTTCTGTGGGGCCTTTTCAGAATCTCTACAGAAGGGAGGAGCGAAAAGTAAGGGACCATTTTGGCGTTTTTATTGCCGTTTTTCTGCAGCATTTTTCCAGTTTCCTTGCATTACGGTTGCACCGTTCTTGCCTGCTTTTGGCGGGAACGGGACTTTTTGCTACCTTTGGGTTTGAATTTTGAGTGTTTTTCAGCTTGCAATAACCCGTGCGATGAAGAAAACCTTTGTGCTAGATACTAACGTGCTGTTGCACGATCACGACTGTCTCGATAATTTCCAAGAGAACGACATCGTGATCCCCATCGTGGCGCTCGAGGAGCTAGATCGCTTTAAGAAGGGGAATGAGACCATCAATTACAATGCGCGCGAATTTGCCCGGAAGCTCGACGAGATCTGTGGCGATGGTCTGTTCAACGGTGGGGTATCGCTAGGGCCAGGGCGAGGCAAGCTCCGGGTGGTAACGGGCAAGCCCTTCAGCGAGGAGATGAAGCTCTCATTCGGTGAACGGATAGCCGATCATAGGATCTTGGCCATAGCCGATGCGGTGCGTCGCGAGGTGAAGGATGGCCCGGTAATCCTGGTGTCCAAGGACATCAATCTGCGCCTCAAGGCGAAATCTTTGGGCATCATGGCGCAGGACTACCTCTCAGACAAGGTGGAGGATCTCGGCCCCATATCGCAGGCCGCCACGCTGATTGAGGGGGTAGCCGACGAGCTGATCGCCCAGCTCTACCGTGTTGGAGAAGGGATTGATCCTCAGGCCTTGCAGCTCACCCCAAAGGCGTATGATTGCTACGAACTGCACGGCTACGGCTCGAATGGATTGGCCATATATGACCCCCATTGCGGGCGGCTAGTAGGGGTAGACAAGCAGCGTGCCTATGGGATAGAGCCCCGCAATAGCGAGCAGACCTTTGCGCTCTGGATGCTGATGAATCCGCAGATTTCGCTGATTTCGCTTACGGGGAAAGCGGGCACTGGCAAAACGCTCCTAGCGTTGGCTGCCGCGCTGGCACAGGAGGAAACATACGATACCATAATGCTCGCAAGGCCTATAATACCGCTGAGCAACAGGGATATAGGATTCCTTCCAGGGGATATCAATTCGAAAATCGGCCCCTACATGCAACCGTTGTTTGATAACCTCGCGGTGATAAAGAGCTCGCTCAAAAGCACCAGTCGGAGCTACACACGTATAGAGGAGATGCAGCGTGACGGCCAACTGGTAATATCGCCGCTCGCCTACATTCGCGGGCGGAGCCTCTCCAATGTGTTTGTCATAGTAGACGAGGCGCAGAATCTCACCCCTCACGAGGTGAAGACGATAATAACCCGCGCGGGCGAGGGGACGCGTATGGTCTTCACGGGCGATATTTACCAGATAGACCATCCATACCTGGACACCCGCTCCAACGGGCTCACCTATCTGGCAGATCGGATGTACGGGCAGGAGGTGTTTGCGCGCGCCACACTGACCAAGGGCGAACGGAGTCCGCTGGCCGAGTTGGCGAGCGACTTGCTGTAGCAAGGAAGGTGCAGGGGCAAAACGAGGCTTTTCTACTCTCTACAGAAGGGGTAACGGCGATACTACGGAGTGAGGGGATTTTGATTGGATTTTATGGAGCTATAATGAGATACGGATTCTGTTTTTGGCTATTTCTTGGCGTATGGCTATGGCCTTTGGTGCTTGTGGCGCAGAATAGGCGTGTCCAAGCAGCTCAGGAACGGGTAGAGAAGGCTCGCGTGAAGGTGGAAGCCCGTCGTCTACAGGTGCTACAGGTAGACTCTACTATTGCGCAGTGCGAGCTTCAGCTTAAGGCGGCTGTCGATAGCCTAGGGCTGCTTACAGGCGAGGAGAAACGTATTCAGCAGCTCACATTTGAGCTGGAGCAAGGCGCGCGCAAGCAGATGAGTGCCGCCACCACCAATGCGCAGAAGGATTCTGTACGCAGGGATTTTGCCAAGGGTTCTCGGAATCTAGATCAGCTCTACGCCCAGCTAGATCGCAGGTACAACGCTTTTCGGCGTGCGCATGACCGGGCAAAGCAAGAGTTGGCGCGAGCCAAGCAACGGAGGGAGAAGCTGGCCAAAGAGCTTAAAGTGGTAGAGAAGGCGATGGAGGCCGCGCAGGAGAACGTAAAGAAAACGGAAGCGCAAGAGGCGGGGCGACAGAAGGCAGCCGAGGAACGGGCGCAGCGCAAATCGGCAGCAGCAAGCAAGCGAAACCGAAAGAAATGAGGCCTCCAGAGTGCAGTGCGGCGCGAAGGGTTGCTTGCAGGTCTTCACAGGGCGTTTCACATAGCGAGCTGCCCGATGCGCGCTTAAATTACTAGGAACGTGGCGGGGATTCTTGAAGAGGGCGTGAGGCTCGAGATGGTAAGTCAGGCAATCTATGCGGCTTGGGTGGCCTCAGCACGCGTGATGCGCCTCTACCGCACAGGGCGTGTGGATGTGAGCCTTAAAAGCGATGCCACTCCCGTAACGGAGGCCGATAGGCAGTCTGACAAGGCTATTCGCGAGTGCCTCGCCATGACCATGATCCCACTCTTCAGCGAGGAGGGACGGGTGCCAGCCTACGAGGAACGGCGAGACTGGGATCTTTTCTGGATGGTAGACCCGGTGGATGGCACTAAGGAGTTCATCAACCTCAATGGTGAATTCACCGTGAACATAGCGCTGATAGAGGATAACAAGCCTACAGTAGGAGTGATAGCAGCTCCTGATAAGGGCTTGCTCTACTTCTCTGTGCTTGGGCGTGGCGCTTTTCGTCATGAGGGTATCGACTTCACCATTGCGAATTTCGATAGCTATGACTACGTGGCGCTGCGTAAGCGTTGCGATTACGAGAGATTTAGGAGTACCTCGCAAAAATTACCCCTCCCACGGGATAAGGATCGCCCCTTCACGGTGGTGCGTAGCAGGTCCCATCGGGCGCCAGAGCTTATAGACTACCTTGCACGCGTGCAGCGAATGTACCCCAATATGCGGGAGGAGATCTGCGGCTCTTCGCTCAAATTCTGCCTGGTAGCCGAGGGGAGTGCAGATTGCTACCCCAGGATCAGTCTAACCTCTGAATGGGATACCGCCGCAGGGCAGGCGATAGTGGAGGAGGCCGGGCGTAAAGTGCTTGATTTTGCCACCCGTAAGCCGATTTTCTACAATAAAGAGAGCCTAGAGAACCCATCGCTACTGGTGTGCGAACCTGATGTGAAACTGCCCGATTTGAGCGAAGGGGTCTAGCCCCACAGCCATTGAATACCGCTAAGGATTCCAGCCTTGAAAAACAGAACCGGTTTAACCCCAAAAGAGTTTAGAGTACCTTGATAAGCGCCGTAACACTGCGAGATTATGTAACCATGCTATTCGTTCGCATGGGGTGTGGCTACGATGCAGCATCCACAGTGGCCGATGTACTGGTGGAGGGCGATTTGCGGGGGGCTTCATCGCACGGTGTAGCGCGGGTGAAGGATTACTACCTGCTGGTGGAGTCAAAGCGCCTTTGCCCTTCGGCAGTGCCAGAGGTGGTATACCAGAGCCCTTCTACCGCCACCCTCTCTGGTGCTTCGGCACTTGGCCCAGTGGTAGCCCAGCGGGGGATGCAGCTGGCCATTGATAAGGCGCGAACTGCGGGCACGGGCTGGGTTGCTGTGCGTGGTAGCCATCACTTTGGCGTAGCGGCATACTACTCTAGCATGGCGCTAGAGGCCAACATGGTGGGGGTGGCTATGAGCAATGGCTATCCACTGGTAGCCCCCGTATTCTGCACGAGTAGAATGCTGGGGACCAATCCCATTTCGGTTGCCGTGCCAGCACTTCGCCATTCACCGCTGCTGTTTGACTTTTCCACGGCTTCCATAACGCGTAGTAGGCTCTTAAGTGCGGCTGCCGATAGGGTGGAGTTACCCCGTGGGCTGGTGCAAGATGCGCTAGGATGCCCTACCACCGACCCCTCTACCATCCAACGTGGGGGAGCTATTCTGCCCCTTGGAGGGGATAGGGTGCATGGTGGCCATAAGGGGTTCTGCATTGGTGCTGTGGTTGATATCTTCTCCTCGCTGTTTAGCGGGGCGAACTTCGGGCCATTTGTACCTCCACCGGTCTCCTATCTCCCCTTGCCTAGCGAACGGGTAGGGGAGGGGATTGGGCATTTCTTCGGGGCTATTCGTGTGGATGCTTTCCGCCCCGAGCAAGAGTTTCGCCAGGCAGTTGACCAATGGATAGAGGTGTTTCGCACCGCTAAGGGCGTAGAGGGAACACCCGGAGTGATAATCCCTGGCGAGCAGGAACAGCTTACGAAAGATACCCGTCTGAAGGATGGCATACCGCTATCACCCCAAGTGGTGCGAGATCTCAATAGTGTGGCTAAGGTATTGGGATGCGATTCGATTCCCTACACACCCGATAGCGAAAGGAAGAACGAAGGGTGAGTGAATCACCCGATTTTTTTTTGATAAAACAAGACCGAAATGGGCAAGTACCGAATTAGCTTTTCACTTCTGTTCACATTCTCGCTGCTAGCAGGCGTTACCTACGGGCAAGGGAGTGATATAGTAGCTCGCTTGCAGGCCGAGAGCAGCAGCATGGGACGGGTAGAAATCTCTCAACCAGCGAACGTTGCGAATGCACTTCGCCTCTACCAGGCAGAGCATACGAACAGGCCGACCCTAAGGGGTTTCCGCGTGCGCATATACCGCGGAGTAGGCAAGGAGGCTCGGAAGAAAAGCGAGGTGATAATGGAACGGGCGCTCTCGCTCTGGCCGGGCGAACGCGTCTACCGAACGTATGACTCCCCGTACTACAAGGTGGCGGTGGGTGATTGCCGCACCCGTTTCGATGCGCTCTACCTTCGCAATAGGCTCCTGCCCAAGTTCCCAGAGGCATTTGTGATAGCCGACGTTATCAACTTTCCCCCTACGTTGCTCGATAGCACGCAGTCTGCACCGTCTGCTCCTCCATCTAAATAGTAGAGGCTATGGTTGGGAAGTGGGTTCAGGATCCCGTAGAAGAGATAGCGCAGCTGGCGTTCAATATACGGTGTAGCGTAGTAAAGATGCTGGCGGCTGCAGGGTCTGGTCATCTGGGTGGTTCACTCAGCTGCGCCGATATACTCGCTACGCTGTACGGGGCTGTGCTAAAGAAGCAACCTGAGAATCCAAAATGGGGAGGGAGAGATCGGTTCGTGCTTTCTATCGGGCACGTAGCTCCAGCCTACTACGCGGCTCTAGCGCACAGCGAATACTTCCCGGTAGAGGAGCTGCTTACGCTGCGCAAGCTCGGGAGTCGCCTGCAAGGGCATCCGTCTAGGCTATCAGGCCTGCCGGGGGTTGATGCATCCTCTGGTTCTCTAGGGCAGGGTCTATCGTTGGGTGTAGGGTTTGCGCTAGCTGCAAGGTTGGGTAGCGGAATTTGGACAACCTACGTGCTGCTGGGCGATGGAGAGCTGCAGGAAGGGGAGGTGTGGGAAGCGGCCATGAGTGCCAGCCACCACCACTTGGGCAATCTGGTGGCCATAGTCGACAGGAATGGACTGCAGATAGACGGCCCAAACGAGCTGGTAATGGGGCTAGAGCCGTTGGCCAAGCGTTGGGAATCGTTCGGCTGGCGTGTGCTAGAGGTAGATGGGCATGATATTGGGTCGCTACTCAGGGTGCTAACGGAAGCCCGTCTGCCCGATGTACCCACAGTGGTGATAGCGAAAACCGAGATGGGGCATGGGATAAGCTCCATAGCCAACAAAGCAGAGTGGCACGGCAAAAGCCCTAAGCCAGAGCAGGTAGATGGATTTATCCATGAGCTGGAAATAGCAGAAGAAAGACGGAAAGGGCTGTGTTTTTAGACTAACCCGTTTAACCTGAGAATTTTTCTAACCCTCTAGAGCCATGCAGTACCCGAGAGGTATAAAACTAAGGCCGACCCGTGCGGGTTTTGCCAAGGCTGTACTAGATGCAGCAGAGTTGAATAATCGCATTGTGGTGCTAGGGAGCGATGTTACGGGTTCTCTGCTGCTTACGGAGTTCAAGGAACGGTATCCAGATCGTTTCATCAGCTTGGGCATAGCAGAGCAGAATGCGGCAGCCGTGGCAGCAGGGCTAGCGTTGGAAGGTTTCAGCCCAATATTCGCCACTTACGCCACCTTCTCCACCACCCGGGCGCTAGACCAGATACGGGTGGGCATCTGCTACAACAACGCCTCTGTGCTGGTGGTGGGTGCGCATGCAGGAATCTCTGTAGGCCCAGATGGCGCTACGCATCAAGCACTAGAGGATATTGCAGTGATGCGGGCTCTACCCAATATGCGGGTGTATTCGCCTGCCGATTCTACAGAGGCTTATAGCCTTACGCTAAGCCTATTGGCGGGAGAACGTGCGAATGCTGGGCCATGCTACCTGCGTATAGGACGTGAGCCAGTGCCCGATTCACCGAGGGAGAAACGCTACAAGAGCTACCGCGATGATATTGGCAGCATCTTCGATAGCGAAACCCCCAAGCTTGTAGACCGCGATGCCACCATTCTCGCCACCGGGCACATGGTCTGGCACAGCGAGCAGGCTGCGCTCTCTCTGCGCCAACTGGGGTTCAATGTGGAGGTGCAGAATGTGAACACGATCAAGCCTCTTGGCTTTGACGATGGTTGCGAAATCTGGGCGTCGGCGCAAGAGGGGGTATGTCGCCCGCATGAGGAACTGTGCGTATTCGAGGATCGTCTAGCAGATATCATCCGTCACAGCCGGGTGGTGGTAACCGTAGAGGAACACCAAGTGGCTGGCGGGCTTGGGAGTGCCGTAGCCGAACTCATGGCCAGAGAGGGCATCCTTAAACCGCTACGAATGGTGGGGATCGACGATACCTTTGGGCAGTCTGGCGCACCTCTCGAACTCTACGATTACTACCATCTTACGCCAAACGATATCGCGCTGGCCGTTTCCGTATTGCTGGCAAAGAGCGGAATACAATCATAGCAGTCCAGTTATCTGGAAAATACAACGAGAGGGGAGTGGGCAAAATGTTCATTCCCCTCTCGTTTTGTTTCCGTAGCGCTGTAGGCTAGAAGAACAGCAATTTCAGGCAGAATACCCCCACGGTACCCACCATAATCCAGCGGATGAAGTTCACCCCCCGTTTCACAGCCACCTGCGCCCCTATCCAGGCTCCTACTGTAGTACCCACGGCTAGCAGTATGGCGGGCAGCCACTCCACCAGCCCTTGGTAGATGTACACCGGCATGATGGCCGTGGTGAAGACGAACATGATCAGCCCCTTGATCGCGTTGGCCGTTATGAGATCCTTACCCTCCAGAAATATCAGCGTGAAGAGGAACATGTAGCCCACCCCCACCTGTATGAAGCCACCGTAGAAGCCCGCAAGCAGGAATACCGTTACCATCAGCACCTCTCGCCATATGCGCCCCTGCTCGGTATACACTCTGGGCTTCCACCGCTTGGGGTTCACAAACAGCATGCCGCACATGGCGATTAGCACCACGGCTATTACCACATCCATCACGCGAGCCTGCACCTGCCCGGCAAAGTAAGCCCCCACCAGGCCGCCCACAACTACGGGAATGGCGTGAAGCCAGTCTCGTAGGGTGACCTGTACGCCCTTGCGCCTGAAGCTCAGCATGGCGGCAATCCCCTGCGAGAGGATTCCCAGCCTATTAGACCCGTTGGCCAGCAGCGAGGGCATCCCTCCAACCATGAGGGCCGGCAGGGTGAGTAGCGAACCGCCACCCGCCATTGCGTTGACAAAGCCTGCCACCAGCCCAGCTCCCAGAATAAGGGCGTATTGCCAAAGTGCCATGCGGTAGAGTGTATCTATTAGAGTCCTGCTACTTTAGCCTCTACCACAGTGACGCCCAGCGAATTAGCCTCTAGAGCCACGGCGCGCTTAATCTGCAGTAGCTGCTCGCGAGATGCCCAGCCGAGCGATATCCGGTGTTGCCCCTCCATGCCATTGAGCTGTACGTAGGCTGGCCCTAGCTTTACGCACTGCACGCTGCTCCAGGCCACTCGGCTTATCCTATGCCAGGGCGTTACACGGTAGACCATTGCCCCCTCTCTGCTGCTTACGAATATGCTCCGTTGCATCAGCACGCATTGGGTGGTGAATACGCACGCCCAGAATACGAGAAAGCCGATTCCGTATAGCAGCCCTCCAGAATTCCAGAATACCCAGAACCAGCAGCCGGCCACCGCTATAGACAGCGTGATGGATACCCACCGCCACCCCTTGCTTTTCCCCCACTTCTGGGGTTGCTCTATATGAAACATTAGCCCAGATTCGTCCGCTTCCATTTCCCCAGAAAATGGCCTATGCGCATAGATGGAGAATCTATGGCATAGGCCATTCCCATATTCCGCTTTACCCCCACCGTAGCGGTAGGGTACTCCAATCTGCTGGTTACCAAGCGAAGAGCGGTCGCCCGGCCATGAGGGCGTTCACCTCGCCGCGCACGTCGGCTATCACCTTCTCGTCCTCAATGTGGGAGATCACCCGGTCGATAAGGTCTACCACCTTGGCGATCTCATTCTCCTTGAGCCCGCGGGTGGTGATGGCTGGGGTACCCACACGTATGCCCGAGGTCTGGAAGGGCGAGCGGCTGTCAAAGGGCACCATGTTCTTATTGATGGTGATGTCAGCCTTCACCAGGGTGTTTTCCACCAGCTTGCCGGTGATTTCGGGGAACTTGTTGCGCAGGTCTATGAGCATGCAGTGGTTATCAGTGCCCCCCGAGACAATGGCGTATCCCAGCTCGGTAAAGCGCTTGGCCATGGCGGAAGCGTTGGCCTTCACCTGCTTTTGGTAGGTTTTGAATTCGGGTTCTAGCGCCTCGCCGAACGCTACGGCCTTGGCGGCTATCACGTGCTCGAGAGGGCCGCCCTGGATGCCGGGGAATACGGCGCTGTTCACTATTTGGCTCATCTTCTTGATGATGCCTTTGGGCGTTTTCTCGCCCCAGGGGTTGTCAAAATCCTTGCCGATGAGGATCATGCCTCCCCGAGGTCCGCGGAGGGTCTTATGGGTGGTGGTGGTTACGATGTGGGCGTACTTGAGGGGGTTATCGAGCAGGCCGGCGGCTATGAGCCCTGCGGGGTGCGCCATGTCGATCATGAGCATAGCGCCCACCATGTCGGCTATCTCGCGCATGCGTTTGTAGTCCCACTCGCGGCTGTAGGCCGATGCGCCCCCTACTATCAGCTTGGGGCGGTGTTCCTTTGCCTTCGCCTCCATCTCGTCATAGTCTACCCGCCCGGTATCCTGCTTTACCTGGTATGAGGTGGCTTTGAACCACTTGCCCGATACGTTGACGGGCGATCCGTGCGAGAGGTGGCCTCCGTGCGAGAGGTCTAATCCCAGGAAGGTGTCGCCCGGCTGCATTACCGCCATGAAGGCCGCCATGTTTGCCTGCGCGCCAGAGTGGGGCTGTACATTGGCGAACTCGGCCCCGTAGAGCGCGCAGGCCCTGTCTATGGCGAGCTGTTCGCTCTTATCCACAATCTGGCAGCCGCCGTAGTAGCGTGCGCCAGGGTAGCCCTCGGCGTACTTGTTGGTCATTACGCTGCCCATGGCCTCTAGGACCTCGTCGCTCACGAAGTTCTCCGAGGCTATAAGCTCTATGCCGTGCAGTTGGCGTTCCTTCTCCTGCTCTATGAGCGCGAAGATCTCCTTATCCCTTCTCATGGTATATGGGGTTATTATGCTTGGTATTTAATGCCCGCAAAGGTACGAAATTCTGGGGAATGTGGACTTGGTGTGCCATCAGCTCAGTAGGCTCTTTCCTTTCGCCCCTCCATGTAGTTGATGAATGCACGGTTGGCCACCACGTTTCCGCCTGGGGTGGGGTAGTTCCCGGTGAAGTACCAGTCGCCCACGTCATTTGGGCATGCCCGGTGGAGGTTCTCTACCGTTTGGAACACAATGGTCACATCGGCGTGCATCTCGGGGTGGCGGAGCAGTTGCCCCATGTGGGCAGAGAGTTCCTCGTCAGTAAAGGGGGCGTAAATGGCTTTCACGCAGTTCTCGGCCTGCCCGATGCCCTTTGCGTTCTCCTGTAGGCATCGGTGGTAAACCTCTTGCAGCACCTCTTCTTGCCCCTGCAGGCGTAGCAGGTCCACCGCGGTGCGGAAGGCGATGAAGTCGCCCAGCCGGGCCATGTCTATCCCGTAGCAATCGGGGTAGCGTACCTGTGGCGAGCTGCTCACCACCACGATGCGCTTGGGCTGCAGCCGGTCGAGAATCCGGAGGATGCTCTCGCGTAGCGTGGTGCCCCGTACTATCGAGTCGTCTATCACCACCAGCGTATCTTCGCCGGGGCTGAGGGTGCCGTAGGTTACGTCGTACACGTGCTGCACCATATCGGTTCGGGCAGCATCTTGGGTGATGAAGGTGCGGAGCTTTATGTCTTTCACCGCCACCTTTTCTACCCGTAGCCGATGGTGTAGTATTTCGCCCACGGCCTCTGGGGTTTGGGGGCGTTCTTGGAGTATTCGGCTGATTTTCTCCTCCATCTGGTAGCTCTCTAGCCCTTTCACCATTCCGTAGAAGGCAGATTCCGCGGTGTTGGGGATGAAGGAGAATACCGAGTGGTCGAGGTCATAGCCCACAGCCCGTAGGATCTGCGGCGCGAGCAGTTCGCCGAGCTTCACCCGCTCGCGATAGATGTCCTGGTCGGTCCCCCGGCTGAAGTAGATGCGCTCGAAGCTGCAGGAGCGTCTGGGTTGTGGCTCGCGCACTTGGGTGTGCAGCACCTCGCCATTGCGTCGAACGATGAGCGCGTAGCCTGGCGCTACCTCGTGCACCTGGCTGGCGGGGACGTTCATTACGGTCTGGATTACGGGGCGTTCTGAGGCCACCACGGTGAACTCGTCGTTGTCCACGTAGAAGGCCGGGCGTATGCCCCAGGGATCGCGGCATACGAAGGCATCGCCATGCCCGAGCAGCCCGGCCATGGTGTAGCCCCCGTCGAAATCCTTGGTGGCCTCGGCTATCAGCAGCGGAACGTCGAGGTTCTTTGCTATGAGCTGGCTAATCTCTATGTTGGGTATGCCGGCATCCTTGTATTGGCGGAAGAGGGTTTGGTTCTGGCCGTCGAGGAAGTGCCCGAACTTCTCTAGCACCGTTACGGTGTCGCTCAGGTCCTTGGGGTGCTGCCCGAGGTTTACCAGGAGCTGGAAGAGCTCTGGGGTGTTGGTGAGGTTGAAGTTGCCCGCCATCACCAGCGTGCGGGCTTTCCAGTTGTTGGCCCTTATCTGGGGGTGGACGTAATCTATGGACCCGTCTCCGTAGGTGCCGTAGCGCAGATGCCCCAGGAACAGCTCGCCGGCAAAGGGCAGGTTGGCCTTGCACCATTCCACATCGGCCAGCAGCTCGGGCGCTATCCCTTTCATGTGCCCGTAGACCTCGGCAAACACGTCTTTGATGGGTGTGGATGAGTTGCTCCGAGCCCGATCTATATAGCGATACCCCGGGGGGAGGTCGAATTTCACCGATGCGATACCCGCGCCGTCTTGCCCGCGGTTATGCTGCTTCTCCATCAGGAGGTACATCCGCTCTAGCCCGCAGCGCCAGCTACCGTAGCGGTTTTGGTAGTACTCTAGCGGTCGTTTCAGCCGCAGTAGGGCTATTCCACATTCATGCTGTATGGCATCGCTCATCGTGAGGTACCTGCTATTTGGCTGGGCAAAGGTAGTAATAATTCGGGGAACGGAAAATGTGAATTGCAGCCTGGGGATGCCCGCGCTGTACCACCCCAGTGCCACCCTACCATTGCCGTACCAACCTTACACCTTCGCCCTACCAACTCCCTACCTGGGCCGCTTCATCTTCGGATTTCGTTACGAAATCCG
>JABCOB020000023.1 GCA_013333835.2 Bacteroidia bacterium | reverse complement strand
TTCGGGTAGCGCCCATAGCCGCACGGTCAATGGTGGTATTCGCCCCAATCTCCACGTTGTCGGCCACTATCACGTTGCCCATCTGGGGTATCTTGTTGTAGGAGCCATCGGGTTGGGGGGCGAATCCGAATCCGTCAGCCCCTATTACCACGCCCGCATGCACTATGCAATTGCGCCCTACCTCGCAGTCCTGGTAGATCTTCACCCCGGCGTAGATGGTTGTCCCCTCGCCCACCCGGGCTCGATCTCCTATGAAGGAGTGGGGGTAAATCTGCGCATTATCCTCCACCACAGCCTCTTCGCCCACATACACGTAGGGGCCTATGTAGACCCCTTGCCCCAGGGTTGCGCTCTTCTCCACGCAGGCTAGCGGGTGGATTCCCTGCTTGCGCGGCTGCTGCGCGTTGGCGAGCTGGAGCAGCTTGGCGAGCGCACCGTAGGAGTCGTCTACCCGCACCAGGGTGGGCTCTACGGGCTTCTCCAGCTTCAAGTCCCGGTTCACAAGCACCACGGTGGCCTTTGTGGTGTAGAGGTAGTGCTCATACTTAGGATTCGACAGGAAAGAGAGCGAACCCGGGGTGGCCTCCTCAATCTTCGCGAATTCGCTCACGGTGGCCTTCGGATCACCCTCTACCGCACCGCCTAGATATTCGGCTATGGCCAAGGCTGTTAGTTCCATAGGTAATCTGTAATAGCGGGTATCTCCCACTGCAAATTTGAGCAAAGGTAGGCAAATGTTTTGGATATTCGGCAATGTGAACGGAAGATACGAAACTAGGAAAATAACCGTTATCTTTGCAGTGGCAGTTTTGCAGCCTGCAGACCTACACTTTCAGGTATACTAATCAATAACGGAGGTTCTATAAATGAAACGATTAGCAATTGTTCTAGGGATTCTAATAATGGGCTGGGCCGCCTGCGCAAAGGAAGCCCCCAAGCCGCAGCCCGCACCCGCTGGCAGCAAGGCTCTGGTAGTGTACTTCTCCTGCACGGGTACCACCAAGGCGGTAGCCGAACGGCTGGCCAAGCTGGTAGGGGCCGATCTGGTAGAGATTACCCCGGAGAAACCCTACACAACCGAAGACCTGGATTGGCACAACAAGCAGTCGCGCAGCTCGCTAGAGATGAACGATCCTAAGGCTCGCCCTGCCTGCACCACCCGCATTGCCAATATAGGGGAATACAGCATCGTCTACCTTGGCACCCCCATTTGGTGGGGAGTGGCCCCCCGTATCATCAACACCTTCCTCGATGCGCATGATCTCAGCGGGAAGGCCGTTGCCCCCTTCGCCACCTCGGGCAGCAGCAGCGTGAACAAGCTGGCATCTGAGCTTAAGAAGAGCTACCCGAAGGTGGTATGGAAAGCTGGGCTTCTGGCCACCTCATCCACCGATGCTGAGCTGAAAGCCTGGGCAGAAAAGGCCACAAAGTAGATTAGGAAAATTCCGCAGAAAACAACGGCGCAGCCAACCCATGACGTAGATGGGCTGGTTGCGCCAAAATTTCAACCACAGCCTTCCCCAGCAGGCAGTGCGCACGGGCCAATTGCGCAGACTTCCGTTACCCCATTACCTCCATGATCGCCCTGGTCGACTGTAATAACTTCTTCGTAAGCTGCGAACGTGTGCTGCACCCAGAACTCGAGGGGAAACCCGTAGTGGTGCTGTCAAACAACGATGGCTGCGTAGTGGCGAGAAGCCAAGAGGCTAAGGCGCTCGGCATCCCGATGGGCATTCCCTACTTCAAGGTGGCGCGCAAGCTCCGCGAAGAGGTACTCATAGCCCTCTCCAATAACCACGCCTTCTACCATGATGTATCCCAACGGATCATGGCGCTAATCCACGATCAGGTAGAGCAGCAGGAGGTCTACTCCATAGATGAGTGCTTCCTCCGCCTGCCCCGTAGTGGTGATTTCAAGCCCTTTGCCCGCACCCTCAGGGCAGAGATTCTCCAGAAAATTGGAGTGCCCGTAAGCATCGGGATTGCGAGCACCAAGACCCTCGCCAAGGTAGCCGTATACTACGCCAAGCACTACGCGGGCTACCAGGGCGTAGCGGCCATCGAGACCGAAGAGCAGCGGGCAAAAGCGCTGGCAAAGCTCCCCATAGAGGAGGTGTGGGGGATAGGGCGTAGGCGCTGGGCACAGCTGAAAGCCAACGGGGTTACTACCGCGGCAGACCTGCTCGCACTCCCTATAGGGCTGGTGCAGCGCCTGCTAAGCGTGACGGGCTCCCGAACCTACAGGGAACTCGAGGGGGTAGAGGCCCTCCCCTTTGCGGAGGTTACCCCTAGGCAGTCAGTATTCTCATCACGCTCTCTGGAGGTAGAGACGGCTGATATGGCCAAGCTGGAGGCCTGCATTACCCTCTTCCTCGGGCATTGCTGCCGAAAGCTACGACACGAGAATCTATATGCCCAAGAGCTATCCATCTACCTATCTACCAATAGATTCCACCCTAAAGACCCCCAGCATCACGAATTGATTGCCCGCCACCTCAACACACCCCCAGCAGACCCCCGAG
>JABCOB020000022.1 GCA_013333835.2 Bacteroidia bacterium | reverse complement strand
GGGTGCTGGGGCAGAACTACCCTGGGGATGAGGTAGCGGGCGACATTACACAGATACCCAGCGAGGCGATACCCGATTTCGACGTGCTGCTGGGGGGCTTCCCCTGCCAGGCCTTCTCGGCGGCGGGGAAGCGAATGGGGTTTGCCGATACCCGAGGAACGCTGTTCTTTGAGGTAGAGCGGATAGTACGGGATAAGCAACCACTAGGTTTCCTGCTCGAGAACGTGGAGGGGCTGGTGAAGCATGACCGTGGGCGCACGCTGCAAACGATAGTGGGCAACCTCCGGCTACTCGGCTACCACGTAGACTACAGAGTGCTGAATGCCTGCGAATTTGGGCTAGCGCAAGACAGGAATCGGATCTACATAGTGGGAACTCGGCAAAGAAACGTATCGCTCGAGGGGCACCGCACAGTTAAAGCTACGCTCAACAACGTGCTGGAAAGAGGCCTCCTCTGCCATCACTCGCCCACGGTAGATCGCCTCTTGGCCTTAGGCCCAGTAGAAAAGCTCCACGGTCTATCGCTCAAGGACAAACGGGGTGGCGCGGGCAATGTCCACAGCTGGGACATAGGGCTCAAAGGCGAGGTTACGCCCCGGCAGCGCGCATTGCTGAATGCCCTTCTCCTGCAGCGGCGCAAGCGCAAGTGGGCCGAGGAAATCGGGATAGAGTGGATGGACGGCATGCCACTCACCGAGGGGGAGATCGCCACCTTCTTTGAGGATACACAGCTGCACGAGATGCTGGGAGACCTGGTGGCCAAACGCTACCTGAGCTATGAGCACCCCAAGCAGCGGGTAGAAGTAACTGGACCCACAGGCCGAACGGGCTACGCCCGAGTACCCGACCCTACCAAGCCGAAGGGCTACAACATAGTGGCTGGAAAGCTGAGCTACGAGGTGAGCAAGATACTGAATCCCAATGGTATAGCACCCACTCTAGTGGCTACCGACATGCAGAGGCTCTACGTACCCGATGGGCAGGGGCTCCGACGGCTCACCCTCCGCGAGGGACTGCGCCTCTTCGGGTACCCGGAAAGCTATCGGCTGGAGGTAACCGAGCAGGCTGGATTCGATTTGCTGGGCAACACGGTGGCCGTGCCGGTGGTGGAGTGGGTGGCTGGGAGGCTGATAGAAACAATGAACATAGCTGCGCACCTGGACGGGAAAGATGCAAACTGGCTGCCTAACAGGCGCTACGGAAAGAGCATAGAGACCCCGAGGTGGGAGGAAATAAAAGTGCTGTACACTGGGGAAGACTAGCCTTTCCCGCCACACACCTTCACTCGCAATGCCATCAACTGTGAAATGTAGCAAGTCCCTTACCCTCCTCTCCCTCTTCTCTGGATGCGGAGGGATGGACCTCGGATTCGAAGGGGGATTCCTGGTGAATAGGCACTGCATTCCGGAAGGCTCCCCTTACATCGAAAAAATAATTAATGCTAACTTCGCGGTGCTACAGGGGACACCTTTCAGGCTGGTGTTCGCGAATGACATACTTCCCGAAGCCCACACAGCGTGGGTAAACCATTTCGGCAAATTGGGCTATTCGCCTGATACCTATCGATTTGAGAGCATTGTGGATCTAGTGAAGCGACACCGGGCTGGCGAGAGGGTGTTCCCCGAGCGGGTAGATGTGGTAACGGGGGGATTCCCCTGCCAAGATTTCAGCGTGGCCGGCAAGCGACGTGGGTTCAATTCGCATAAAGACCATAGAGGCAGGCGAATAGAGGGCGACGTGGCCAGCGTGGAGACCCGGGGAATGCTCTACTACTGGATGCGGGAGGTGGTAAGCATCGTACAACCGAAGGTTTTCATTGCCGAGAACGTGAAGGGGCTGGTGAACCTAGCCGACGTGAAAGAGGTGATACAGCAAGATTTTCAACACGCTGGAGATGGCTACCTCGTGTTGCCCCCACGAGTGCTGCATGCCGCAGACTACGGTGTATCGCAGTCGAGAGAACGAGTAATATTCATCGGGGTGAAACGGTCGGCTCTGCGTGAAGAGGCGCGAAGGGCACTTGAGGGAGCTGCCGGCGCAACACAGCATGCCACATCGCCACAGGAGGGAATCCCAGCCGAGTACGACCTCTACCCCACCCCTACGCACGGCTACACGCATGCTGGAGAGGGGCTACTGCCGCCCGTCACTCTCGGGGAGATATTCCAAGGGCTAGCAGAACCCACAGAGAGCGATGACCCATCGCAACGGTACTACTCACGGGCGAAATATATGGGATCGCATTGCCAAGGGCAAAAGGAGGTGAACCTCAACGGAATAGGCCCCACTATACGGTCAGAACACCACGGGAACATCGAGTTCCGCAGGCTATCGGCAGCCCACGGAGGTCAGCACCGTGAAGAGCTTGCGCTCGGCTTGCAGGAAAGACGGCTAACCCCTCGGGAGTGCGGGCTGATCCAGACCTTCCCGCCAGACTACGAGCTGGTGATTCCCGCGGGCAAAGGATTTCGGCTGAGTGCCACGGGCGCCTATAGGGTGGTGGGGAACGCTGTGCCGCCCCTGCTAGGCTACCACATCGCCAAACGGCTGGAGAAGGTATGGGAAAGGCTGTTTGAGGACTGACTCCCCTGCTCCCAACCGCATGCTGTTTAGCGCGGCACACCACGCCGCTACCAAGAAGAGAAATTTCAGCAAAACGTAAATTACACACAGATGCAGATACTAGATGGTAAGCTGGTCTCCGAGGCTCTGAGCAAGGAGATTGCCAGCGAGGTAGCCGCCATTAAAGCGCGGGGCGAGCGCGTTCCGCACCTTGTGGCAGTGCTGGTGGGCAACAATCCCGCAAGCCTTGCCTATGTGGGCAGCAAGGAGAAGAAATGCAAAGCGCTAGGGATGGAATCGACTATCGTTCGGCCGCCCGAAACCATAAGCCAAGCGGAGCTGCTAGGCGAGATCGAAAAGCTGAATAATGACCCAGGGGTAGACGGATTCATTGTTCAGCTTCCTCTGCCTAAACATATAGATGAACAGCTGATAACCAACGCTGTAAGGCCAGAGAAGGATGTGGATGGATTCCACCCCACCAACCTCGGAAGGCTGATGCTAGGGCTGCCAACCTACCAGCCTGCCACTCCCATGGGCATTGTGGAGCTGCTGCGCTACTACAAGATCCCCACCAAGGGGAAACACCTCGTAGTGCTTGGACGTAGCCACATAGTGGGGCTGCCAGTGGCAAACATGATGGTGCAGAAAACTGACCCTGGCGACTGCACGGTAACCATCTGCCACAGCCGCACCCAGAATCTACCCGAAGTGCTACGGAGTGCCGACATCCTGATAGTGGCGATGGGTGTGCCTGAATTCGTGAAGGGTGACATGGTACGCGAGGGCGCCGTGGTGGTAGATGTGGGAATCAACCGGGTGGAAGACCCCAAGTCGCCTAAAGGTTACAGGCTGGTAGGCGATGTGGCCTACGATGAGGTAGCCCCCAAGTGCAGCCACATCACCCCAGTGCCGGGTGGAGTAGGCCCCATGACCATAATCTCGCTGGTAAAGAATACGCTGCTCGCGAGGAAAGGGCTTTAAGCTGAAATAAGAGGCCTAGGGGAAGCTGCCAACTGCTGCGCCCCTAGGCTTTTAGGCAATAAGTAGATTCGCCAAACGTTATTCGCCAAGCGGTAAACAGCTATAATCATGCTAAAGAAAATCGGGATTCGCCTCATAATCACCCTGGCCGTCGCCATGCTGTGCAATGCGGCGTGGGGGCAAGATGCCACAAGCAGCGCTACCACAGCCAATTCGGGCTCTTCGCAGACTAAAGCTATAGAAGGCCCCTCCATTCGCCTAGAACCGCCTCGTATAGAGCTCGGTGAGCTAGAAATCGGCAAGCTCAAGGAGGATGACGGCAAGGTATCGTTCACGGTATGGAACGATGGCAACAAACCATTGATAATGAATAAGGTTACAGGTTGCTGTGGTACCGATATCAAGGACTACACCAAAGGACCTATTCTCCCTGGGAAATCGGGGAAAATCGATGTGTTCTTCCGTATTGAACCCAAACCTAAGGCGATAGACCGGACGGTGACAATAGTGAGCAACGCGGCCAACAGCCCAGAGCTGCAAGGGAAAATCGTAGGCACCGTGGTGACCGACAAGGAGAAAGGGCGAGTGAGGCTGTAACACCGCCCCTCCATTCGTATACTGCGTTGCGCAATGGGAATGACTTCGGAGGCCTTCTGCCAGCTACTCCTCTCGGGTAAAGCGACCAACCACGGGGAACTGCTACATAACCACGCCCTCCGTGCGCAGAGAGTTACGGCCCAGATTAATAGCGGATTCCACACGCCCGAAGAGCTCCGTAAGCTCATGGCAGAGCTCATCGGCAAGGACGTTCCTGACGACTTCTCGCTATTCCCCCCAATCTACAGCGACTTCGGGTTGAACATCACCCTCGGGAAGGGGGTGTTCGTCAATAGCGACTGCCACTTCCAAGACCACGGAGGCGTAACGCTGGGCGACGGTACGCTGGTGGGCCCCAAGGTGGTGTTCGCCACCCTTAACCACCTCACCGACCCTAACAAGCGGCACACCATGATACCCAAGCCCATCATCCTAGGAAAGAACGTTTTGGTGGGTGCTAGCGCCATATTCCTCCCCGGTGTAACGGTGGGCGACGGCGCAATAGTGGCAGCAGGGGCAGTGGTAAACCATGATGTACCCGCAAGAACCATAGTGGGCGGCGTACCTGCAAGGGTGCTAAAGACGATAGAATGATGGAAGCATTCACAATAGGGGAGCTGGAGGCGTGCATCCAGTCAGCTTGGGCTAGAAAAAGCGACCTCACAGAGGCTGATCGCAATGCGGTAGAGAATACCATCCTTATGCTGGACTGTGGGAAGCTCCGTGTGGCTGAACCTACTACCGACAGCTGGCAGGTGAACGAATGGGTGAAGATGGCGATCCTCCTCTACTTCCGTATCCAGGGGATGACCCCTGTGGAGGCTGGCGAATTGGAGTTCTACGACAAGGTCCCCACCAAGCGTAACTTCGCCAAACTTGGGATTAGGGTAGTACCACCCGCCGTGGCCCGGATGGGTAGCTACATCGCCCCCGGGGTAATCATGATGCCAAGCTTTGTGAACATCGGCGCCTACGTGGGCGAGGGCACCATGGTGGACACCTGGGCAACGGTGGGGTCGTGCGCCCAGATCGGCAAGCGGGTGCACCTGGCAGGAGGAGTGGGAATCGGTGGAGTGCTAGAACCGATGCAGGCTAGCCCTGTGATTGTGGAGGACGACT
>JABCOB020000021.1 GCA_013333835.2 Bacteroidia bacterium | reverse complement strand
TCATTTATCACGATGGCACCGCCCAGGGCATCGCCGCCCTACTGTAGCCCCAATGCGCCTTTGTATACCCCGAGGTTCTGCACGGCCATCTGGTCGAACTCCAGCCCGTGGTCTGCGCCCCACTGTTGCCCTTCCTGCTTTATCCCCCTGTCCACCACCGCTATACGGTTGAACCCCATGCCCCGTATCATGGGCTTCCCCATGCCGTTCCCGATGCTCATGGAGTGTACCCCGGGTATGGCGGCCAGGGTCTGCGAGAGCGTAGTTTCTCGGTGCGAGGCTATAAAGTTGGCATCTACGCTTTTCACCACGGCTGGGAGGAGCTTGGCCTTTTCATGCGTTAGGCTAGCGGATACGCGCACCTGCTCTATGGATACGGTGGCCTCTTGCAGCGCGATGTGGAGGTCGCAGTCAGGCGGTTGGGTTATCGTTACCCGTTGGCTCTCAAATCCCTGCCCAGCGCACACCAGCGTTAGGGGGAGCGAGCTGCGCACCGTGAGGGCAAACGCCCCATTGGCATCGGTGTAGGTGCCTGTTCCCAAGCCATCTACGTATATGGCGATCCCAGCCAGCGCCTCCTGGGTCTGGGTATTCACCACCCGCCCCGTGATGTGGGTAGGAGGTTTGGCCGCAGGGCTCTCTGCCCATGCCCAGCAGCAGCCCAACACGGCCAGCGGGAGCAGCAAGCGCTGCGCAATGCGTGAAATCTGAAGCTTCATCAGATACGTTGGAAATTTCTCTACTAAGACCTTTTGCAGCCTATGCCCTCTGGCCGGGGTGGCATCCAGCACGGGGAGGTTGGGCCCCTTGGGGAAAAGGCTGAACAATCATCCTGCCGCGGTATTTCTACGCCTCTTGGCACGCCCGGCATAGCCCGCGCACCACTATCTCCTCCTCCTCTACCTGGAATCCCAGCGGTATCTCTACCTCGAAAGTCTGCGCCTGCCGTAGGCACCACACATTGCCGCAGTGCTTGCAGAAGAAATGCGCATGCCGCTGCGCGGGTTGGTTATCCGGGTTGGCCGCGTACTTCACCACGCCCTGCGCCACTACGATCCTGTGGATGAACCCATTCTCCTCCAGCGAGATCATATTGCGGTAGAGGGTGGTGCGGTCAAATTCCTCGCCCACCGCCAGCCTGATCTCCCGTTCGCTCATCGCCCGGCCGCTCGTATCTAGGCATTCCATCACCATCCGCCGGCACGGTGTGGGGCGGAGCTGATGCCGTTTCCATATGCTGTCGTCCTGTTCCATAGCACCCGATATGTTTTGCAACGCGATTGCAAAAGTAGGGATTTCCCGTGAACCTGCAACAATGTTGCGCAAATATTTCCCCGAAGGGCGCGGTGGATTTCCCCGTTAGGCTGTTGCATAATATTGATTTTCAGATTATTATATAGGGTAATAAAAGGGACAAAAAATTTCTTGCGAAGATGCAGTGCCCGTTGTATTGCGAAGTGCTTGGAATTATGAAAAGTTTTCGTATCTTCGCAACCGAATAAATGGTATAAACACAGCCCAATATTCCCTTGCTACCATGCCCTATCGTCGTCTTCCGAATACCGACCAGGCACGGCTGCGCGCCATGAAGCAGGCCTACAGCATGGGGCAGACCACCCATCCCTCAGAGCTTGCCTACTCGCAGAAAACCTACACCAAGCTCAGCCTTTTCATCAATAGCTTCGAGCTGGCGGTAAGCCAGTACCGGCAGGCCTATGCGGCGCAGTCGGAGTCGAGCCCCGCCTACCAGACCGCCCTCTCCAAGGGGAAGCTCTACGTGTCGCACTTCATCCAGGTAGCCAATATGGCCATCCTGCGCGGAGAGCTAAAGCCCGAGGCCAGAGCCTACTACGGGCTTCCAGAAAACGATGGTCGGCTGCCCTCCCTGGCCGCCGATTCTGAGGTGGTAGAGTGGGGAAAGCGGATAATAGAGGGCGAGGCGCAGCGGGCAACCCAAGGGAAACCGCCCGTAACCAACCCCCACATCGCCCTGGTACGGGTGCACTATGAGAACTTTGTGGATGCCTACAATCACCAGAAGGTCCTCCAGCAGAATTCGGCGCGTACCCTCAAGAAGCTCAACGAGCTGCGGGCCACCGCCGATGCCATCATCCTCTCGATATGGAATGAGGTGGAGGCGCATTTCTCCGAGCTCCCGCTGCCCAGCATGCGAGAGCATGCGAGGGTCTACGGTGTGGTCTACATCTACCGTAAGAACGAGATCCATGACGATCCGCAGCGTGGCGAAACCCTGCTAAGCCCCGAGACCGAGAGCATATTCCAGGCCTTCATGGGGCGCGAGGGGCGATAGCCGAGCGGTTTGGGCCATAAAGGAAGCGGGGCGCCCCAAATAGGGTGCGCCCCGCTCCTGTATGGGCGCCGTACTGGAGGGGGGAATGCGGCATCCCGAGCGTTTGCGTTCCTCTCTATTCAGTAGATGCTAGGCTGTGCTTTCCTGGTGAAATCTGGGACGATGCCCGTCGGCAGAGGGCAGCATCCCCTGTTTTACGATTTCCCTCCCTATTGCTGCCACCATCGGTACGCACACGGAGTTGCCTACTTGGCGGTACTGCTCCCCTATGGCGCCGGTGCGGCAGAAGTTCTCTGGGAAACCCATAATACGGCAGCATTCGCCCAGCGTCAGTTTGCGAACCTGCCCTGCATTCAGAATCCAAAAGCGGCCCGATGATTCCTGCGAGGGTAGCGCCGGGTGAACCCCATCTGCCGAGTAGATCCGGTTGGGCTGTTTATGCACGCGCGAGAGGTGGAGTGTGTCTGGATTGACCCCCACGGTGCGGATTCGCTTGTTACGGTATCCTGCGAATATGAGCCCAGAGTCCTGCAGCGTGGTTTTGGGGAGCAGGGTGTAGGCGTCTGTCATGTACTCAAACTCCCCTTCCTGGTCTAGGAAATCCCTCAGCACCACCCGATTGTGGCACATGGCTAGCGGTACGAACGAGAAGGGATTCTGCAGCGTGCAGACGATAATCACCCGCTCGCGGTTCTGCGGGACACCGAAGTTGCTCGCATTCAGTATAGTCCAACGAACGTGGTAGCCGAGTTCCTCCAGCGACTGCAGTATCACCCGCAGCGTGCGCCCCTTATCGTGGTAGCGGAGGTGCTTCACATTCTC
>JABCOB020000020.1 GCA_013333835.2 Bacteroidia bacterium | reverse complement strand
GAGAACCCTGCTCGAGCCGCACCCCGTAGATGCTCAGGAAATCGATCCCTATGCCCACTATCTGGGTTCGCAGGCGAGTGCCGCTGTACTGCGTGTAGTCGTCATACGATACCACGGGGGTCAGGTAGCGAACCGTAGGCACCACCCTGCGTATAGCCGCCACGTCGCGCAGGCTGAGGCCGGGCGAGAAACGATTCTGCTCCTTGGTGGTGCTGCTCTCCTCGCTACTGCTCTCGCTTTGGGCTGATACGGCGTGGACCTCGATGTTATTCACCCCGATGCTCTTCATCTGCTCTAGGATTTCCTGCTTTGCCCCGCTCCCAATAGCTAGCATGCTGATTACCGCAGCCACCCCAAAGATGATCCCGAGGGCTGTGAGAAGCGATTTCAGCTTATTGCTACGAATGGCCTCTACGGCTATCCGCGCATCGTGCACGTAACGGGCAAGTAGCACCGGGCTATTGCTTTAGGGATATAGGGGTAAAGCGCTCAGGATGCTCGGGCATGCTTAGGTAGAGACGTTCGCCTACCGAGAGTCCGCCGAGTAGCACGGCATCCGTATCGTTGGACACGCCCACTTTCACCTCTTTACGCTGCCCGCCGGCCGTGTAGACCACCTGCATGGAATCTAGCGTATGTATGCACTCCAGGGGGCAGTAGCGTGCGCTGTCGAGGTGCTGGATGAGGATGCGATTGCTGGTGGTCATCGACGGGCGGAGTATGGAATCGGTCCCGTCGAGCTGAACGAGCACCTCGAATACCTTTGCATCGTTCCCCTGCACCTGTTCGCCCACGTTGGCCACCTGAATCACGCGCCCGGTGTAGTGCCTATCGGGGAAGGCATCAGCCCCAATCTCCACGCTCTGCCCCACCTTTACACGGCTCACATCCACCTCATTCACGTAGGTTTTAGATACGAGAACCGAGAGGTCTGGCAGGGTGGCTACCACAGGGTCCCAGGGCGTAATGCGAGAGCCCACCGTGCGGCGTTTCCCCTCCCACTCGCGGTAGTAGATCACCATTCCCCTGCGTGGTGCGGTAATGGTGAAACGGTCCAGGAGCTCGAACATGCTCTCGCGGTTACGCTTCACCTTATCGAGATTCAGCCAGGCCTCTCGCATTGAGGCTACGGCCTGCTGGTGCTTAAGCTTGTAGTTGTTCTGCGCCTGGCGGAGGGAGCGTTCGGCTTTGTCTAGACTTATCTGAGCCTTGCGCACTGTGGCTGGGGGCTCATACTTGCTCTGCTCTAGGGTGATACGTTGATCCTCCACCTCAAATTCTAGGTTCAGGAGCGAATTGCGCAATTCTCGGAGGGTGAGTGCCGTGTCGAGCTGTGTCTTTATGTACTGCTGTTCGCCCTTCTCCACGTCGTCCTCCAACGATTTGAGCTGGGTGCTGAGGGCCTGCTTATCCAGAAGCCCCACGTAGTCGCCAGAGTCTACTATGGTCCCCTCGGGCACAAGGTCCTTGATGAGAATTTCTGCCAGCCGGAAGTTCTTTGAGCGCATCTCATCTGCCGGGCCGTTGATCTCCTCGCTATGCAGCGCCTGTAGCTCCCCGGTTACCGTTACTGATACGTCAAAAGGCCCTTGGCGCACCTCGGCGTACAAATCATTCCCCGGGCCTGCCGACAGCACTAGGTAAACGGTAAGGGCAATGGCCAATACCAGCCCCAGAAGCGCCCAGCGAACCCAGGGAATCCTGAACCACCCCGCCAGCCTACCCATGGCTACAGTATTTCATACACCCTGTCTACCATGCCCTTGGCCAGTTCATCGGCCTGTTCCTGCGATGCGCCCTCCGCGTACACCCGGATTATGGGCTCGGTGTTCGACTTGCGCAGGTGAACCCAGCCGCCGCGCATGTCGATACGCACCCCATCCTCCGTGTTCATCCGCTCGGCGGCGAAAATCCGCTTTACGTTCTCCAGCACCATATCGGGACTCACGCCGCTGGTAAGCTCTATCCTGTTCTTACTCATGTAGTATGATGGGTATTTCTGCCGTAGAGCCAGCACCGAGCGCCCCTCCTTGGCGAGCTGCGAGAGGAATAGCGCGATGCCCACCAGCGCGTCCCTCCCGTAGTGGAGGTCGGGGAGTATGACCCCGCCGTTGCCCTCTCCGCCAATCACAGCGTTCACCTCGCGCATACGGGCCACCACATTCACCTCGCCCACCGCGCTGGGGTAGTAGGCCCCCCCACGTACTATCGTTACATCGCGCAGCGCGCTGGTGCTCGACAGGTTAGATACCGTGTTGCCCCGCTTTTGCTGCAGTATGTAGTCTGCCACCGAGACCAGCGTGTACTCCTCCCCAAACATGCTGCCATCCTCGCATACTACCGCCAGCCTATCCACATCGGGATCCACCGCGAATCCCACATCGGCTTTCTCCTGCACTACAAGCTGGCTTAGCGAGCCCAGATGGGCTGGCAACGGCTCTGGATTATGCGCAAACTCCCCGGTGGGTTCCTGGTTCACCCCAAATACCAGTGTAACGCCCAGCGCCTTGAGCAGAGCGGGTACCGCAATGCCCCCCACAGAGTTCACCGGGTCAAAGGCCACGCAGAGGTCGGCCTGGCGTATAGCCTCCACATCCACGTAGGGGAGCTCCAGTATCCGCTGAATATGGTACTCCAGCATCCCTCCAATCTGCTGGTAGCCACCCAGTCCATCCACATCGGGGAATAGGTAATCTGCCGTCTCCACCGCATGCAGCACAGACTGCCCATCGGCGGCCGATATGAATTCGCCCCGCTCGTTGAGCAGTTTGAGCGCATTCCACTCGCGCCCATTGTGGCTAGCCGTTACGATGATGCCCCCCTGCGCCTTGAGGTGGGTTACAGCCATCTCTACCGTGGGCGTGGTGGCCAGCCCGATGTCCAGCACCTCTATCCCGCATCCCTGCAGCGCAGCCGATACGGCCTGGCTCACCATCTGCCCGGATATCCGCGCATCCCGACCGACCACCACTTTGGCCGAGCTACGGCCGCACCGCCCCCTGAGCCAAAAGGCATAGGCGCAGGCAAACCGAACGATAGCTATGGGGTTCAGCCCTTCGCTCGGGCGTCCACCAATCGTTCCACGAATACCAGATATCGAAGCGATTAGAGCCATGATTCATCCTATTTTATGGGCTGCAAAGATAGCAAAATATCTGGGAGAGGAATGGGGAGAATACCCGATACGCGAGCACCCCAATACCATAAACAGCTCGGCACGCTGCATGGCAACAGGAACAGGGTGGGGTTGATCAAAAGGCGCCCGTGATAAAAAGAAAATGGCCAGCCCCCGAAAAGGGGGTAATATGCGCAGAGTTTTTTTAGAGGTCCCACAACGGTGGTGAATGGCTGGTCTGGGCAACGGCCTCCTCGCAGAAGGGGCTAGATCTTCACGGCTTTCGAAAAGCTCCCGCCCGTCCGCCGTCGCCATATGGGTAGCGATGTCTTCCCGTAACGCGGGGGAGGTGCCGAGGGTAGCGAATGCCCATCCCTGCGATAGTCGCCCGGTGGCCGAGGTTCTGCGTTTATTGTAGCGATGCGGCGCATTGTATCACAATAGGGAGGAGAGCTAGTAGGATGAAAAGCCTCTCGACTAGTAGTGCGTACCCCCTCTTGGAGGTACTTCGCCCTACCTTCGCCCTACCAACGCCCTATATGCGCCAGTGCATGTTCGGATTTCGCTACGAAATCCGAGGATGAAGCGACGCAGGTAGGGCGTTGGTACGGCGAAGGTAGGGCGAAGTAAGGGTGGCTTACAGTTCAAAGACCCTCCAGTCTCCTCGCGAGAACCCCCGCGGCG
>JABCOB020000019.1 GCA_013333835.2 Bacteroidia bacterium | reverse complement strand
GATTCTGCCGCAGCTCCCGGCAGCTACGCCAAGCAATTTTTCCTACCTTTGTGAACCATCCGTGCCGCCCACCTGTTTAGATTGAGTAAAAAGAGAAGAATCTATGATCTGTAAAGCTCCAGTATCAACCCTAGCCCTTGCAATGGGCTTACTAATCAACAGTATAGCTATGGCACAGGTATTTGAACCGAAAGAAGCTGAAATAGCCCTTCTCCCGCACAGCGCAAAGCTCGGGATGGATGTGGCTACAGCCTTTGAGAAACGCTCTTCTATCCAGCCGAATGAGTTTCACGGCGAGGGGCTTACCCTGCAAGAAGTGAGCGACCTACTCTGGTTTGGCTACGGGATAAACCGCCCGAACGATAAGAACAAGCGTACAGCCCCCAGCTCTGGCATGGCCTATGAGAGCGATGTGTTCATGATTTTCCCTGCGGGGGCCTACAAGTACGAGCCTGAGTCCCACAAGCTGGTGCGGGTATCTACCGCAGACCTTCGCCTCGAGGTGGCTGGCCTACAGAAGGATATGGCCACCGCGCCCAATATGCTGGTGATAGCCGCCCATCCTGAAAAGCTCAAGGGGAAGACCCCCGAGCGGCAGCATCACATCGCGCTGGTGGCGGGTGGCACCATTATCCAGAATATCTGCCTGTACTGCGCCGGTGCGGGCATCCGTTGCCGGCCGCGGGCCACTATGGATGCCGAGGCGTTGCGCAAGTCGCTAGGGCTCGACGAGAACGCTATCATGGTCATGACCCACGCGTTCTGCCACTAGTCTGCCTACCGATTAAACCGTAATCTAACCGTAGGGGTACGAGGAATCGTACCCCTATTTTTTTGCGTTTACTTTGAGGATCTATCCATTTAATGGGGCTTTTTACTAGGTAAATCGTTACACATAATTCGGCCAGCATCGGTCCGTGTTCATTCCGTTTTTTCACCCTAGCCACTTCCCCCAAAGCCCGGCATCATCGTCCTACCAACTCCCTACCTTCGCCCTACCAACTCCCTACCTGCGCCGCTTCATCCTCGGATTTCGCTAGCGAAACCCGAACATGAAGCGGCGCAGGTAGGGAGTTGGTAGGGCGAAGGTTAGGCGCAGGTAGGGCATTGGTAGGAAGAAGGGTTTGATTATTAGGCGATTGCAAAAACACCCATGCAACCTCCCCCCTGTGGGCACGAGGTGGGGTCTCCTGCGTAGGCCGCGTGTCCCCAGTGCGTAGGGGTTGGTGGAAAATTATCAGCGTTTTGTAGAGAACAATTCAATTGGATCGGTTGTTAGTACGATAGTGAAAGACACAGCAAAACTAAATTCACAAGCATCATGGGTACCATATCGTTTGAGAATCTGAACCGGGAGAAGCTGGAGAAGATGATCGCAATCCGGACGGCCTACGCGAACAAGGAGATCACGCTGGATGAGGCTCGGGATCGTGCCCGTAAAGAGGTGGGCGATGTAAGCCCCGAGGAGTTCGCCGCCGCCGAGCAGCTGGTGAAGAATGCCGACCAAGGGGCTGATGAGTGCCGGCTCGAGGACACCAAGGAGATTATCCACATATTCGAGGGGCTCATAAAGCGGCCCCCCGAAGAGCTTCCTTTTGGGCATCCCATAGATGCCTACAGGCGCGAGGTTGCAAAAATGAAGGAGCTGCTAAAGCAGGGGCATGAGCTACTCGGTAAGCCCTTCGACCCAGAGGCTTGGAAGCCCCTGATGGCCGATATGATGAAGTACCGTGTGCATTTCCACCGCAAGCAGAATCAGCTCTATTCCGCGTTGGAACGCCACGGGTTCAACCGCCCCAGCACCACCATGTGGACCTACGATGACTATGTGCGCGATGAGATTAAGAAGTGCAACGACCTCCTGAACCTCGGTAACTACGCTGCATTCCCAGAGGCCTACAAGAGCATGGAGATCGACTGCCTCGACCTCATGGGCAAGGAGGAGCTCATACTCTACCCCACCGCGCTGAAGCTGATTCCCGAGGAGGAGTTCAAGGAGATGGAACGTGGCGACCGTGAGATCGGGTTCTTCCTCATCCACATGCCGGGCGAACCCTCCCAAACCACTGCGAGTGCGCAAGCTATAAACCCGATAGCCAACACCATAGCGAGCCCTGGGAATGTCGCCAGCACAGCCAACTCGGGCGTGGCGAGCAATTTCCTCAATGACCTTGGTGCGCTAATAGCCAAGTACTCAGCTGCTCCTGCTGCCCCCGCGGCGGATGACCCCGACAGGCTCTTCCATGTGGCCGAGGGGCAGCTAACGCTAGAGCAGATCAACCTGATATTCCGCCATATGCCAGTGGATCTCTCCTATGTGGATGAGAACGAGCTGGTGAAGTTCTACACAGACACCGAGCACCGCATATTCCCGCGTAGCGCTGGGGTTATAGGTCGCGAGGTACGGCGTTGCCACCCGCCAAAGAGCGTGCACATAGTAGAGGAGATTATAGAGAAATTCCGCACGGGCGAGCAGAACCAGGCGGAGTTCTGGATCAACAAGCCGGGGCTGTTCATCTACATCACCTACGTGGCGGTGCGCGATAAGGAGGGTAAGTTCCGCGGGGTGCTGGAGATGATGCAGAACTGTACCCATATCCGCGAGCTAGAGGGATCGCGTACCCTGCTTACCTGGGACGGCGAGCAGAACGGAGGGTATGGGGAGAAGGAGGCGCTGGAGGGTGATGGGGCTACCCCGGCAAACGGCACACCCCTAGAGCTGAATGCGGATACCAGGCTCAAGGAGCTGGTAGCCCGCTACCCCAAGGCGATAAAGGATATGGCCACCATAGATCCCCACTTTAAGAAGCTCCAGAGCCCGCTCGGCAAGCTCATGGTGCAGAAAGCCACCTTTGGGATGATGAGCGAGCATAGCGGTGTGCCGCTGGAGAAGCTGGTAGAGGGCGTGAAGAACCTTATAGCTGGCTACGAGAAGGAGAAGTAGCCCAGTAGACGGCGAATTGTAGGGAAAATGAAAGGCGCAGGGATTAACCTGCGCCTTTTCCGTGTGGGTACGTGCCGCTACAAAATATACGTTCCATTTGTAGAGATTTTTTTCCTTCTTTCGCTTAAAAGACTTTTAGTCTACCTCCTGCATTTATCCGAAGTCCGTAGCGATGCGGCGTGTCGCGTCGTTTAAAGCCACATCGCTTAAAAGGGCAGAGGTTCGAGCTTTACAGCGGTCAATCGGGGTGCGGCGTGCGCGTCGTTCAGATGGGTTTTACAGAGGCCCGTTCCAGCCTAGCGGATGATCATCACTATGCTCCCGGCCGCAATGAGCAGGCCCCCAAGAATAACCCTGGGGGTGAGCGGTTCCCGCAGGATGAGGAAGGCAAGCAGGATGGTGAAGACTACGCTTAGCTTATCGATAGGGGCTACCCGTGAGGCCTCGCCCGTTTGCAGGGCGTGGAAGTAGAAGATCCATGATAGCCCCGTGGCAAGCCCTGAGAGGATGAGGAAGATCCAGGTGCGGGGTCCCACTCCCTTAAGCTCGCCAGCATGCCCAGAGGCGAAAACGATGCCCCAGGCCAGGAGAAGGACAACGGTGGTTCGGATGGCGGTGGCAAGGTGCGCATTCACGTGTGCCACCCCGATTTTGGCAAAAATGGCGGTGAGGGCCGCGAAGAGCGCTGACAGGAGCGCGTAGAATTTCCACATGGCGATACAGTCGTTTGGATCTGGATAAGACAACGAATTGGATTGGGGGTTATTATGGGAATACGGCAAACGGGGCGGGCTTGCGATTCTCGCCAGAGGTAGCGGTGGAGTGGGTATCATCTGTTTAAAATTATAAGGTCTTGGTGTAACAAACCCTCTAAACTTTTCCTTCTTGCAATTAATTTTATCAATAACTTAACAATATCTCGGAGACAGTAGCGACGCGGCGTGCCGCATCGTTTAAAAAAAAAGGCTATGCAGAGGTTTGTAAAGATATTTTTGTTCCGTCTTTCGATTATTTTTTTTTAGTCAATCGTTTACATTTCTAGAAGACAGTAGCGACGCGGCGTGCCGCATCGTTTAAAAAAAAAAAGGGGCTTTGCAGAGGCCTTAGGTCTGGATTCTCGGGGGCTTGGGAGGAAAAAACGGTTTTGTCGCGTTGGATTTAATCTAAAATTGGTATCTTTGCCGTTGGTAAAGCTGCGTTGGGTAGCCATTTGGGCAACTGGCGCAGAGGATACAGTACGGTCTAACTAAAAGAGCTATGGGACAGATAGAGCCGATTTTCTGGTTGGTGCCTGCGGCAGCAGTGCTGGCGCTCCTGTTTGCCTGGTACTTCTTCCGGGGCATGATGCGGGCCGATGAGGGCACGCCACGAATGCGCGAGATTGCGCTGTATGTGCGCAGAGGTGCCATGTCGTACCTGCGGCAGCAGTATAAGGTGGTGCTGATAGCATTCATAGTGCTTGCGGCCTTTTTCTCAGTCCTGGCCTACGGGCTGGGCGTGCAGAATGGCTGGGTGCCGTTCGCATTCCTCACGGGGGGCTTCTTCTCGGCACTGGCGGGCTTCATAGGCATGCGCACCGCCACGTTCGCCTCTGCGCGTACTGCCAATGCTGCGCAGCACTCCCTGAATGCGGGGCTTAAGGTGGCTTTTCGCTCGGGGGCGGTTATGGGGCTGGTGGTGGTGGGGTTGGGACTGCTCGATATATCGATCTGGTACTTGGTGTTGAATGGTCTTATGGAAGCGCCCTCTCCAGAGCAGAAGATGGTGATGATAACCACCACCATGCTGACCTTCGGGATGGGGGCCTCTACGCAGGCGCTCTTTGCCCGTGTGGGCGGAGGTATCTATACGAAGGCTGCCGATGTGGGGGCTGACCTCGTGGGTAAGGTGGAGGCTGGTATCCCTGAGGATGACCCGCGCAACCCTGCCACCATTGCGGATAATGTGGGCGATAATGTGGGCGATGTGGCCGGTATGGGGGCCGACCTCTACGAGAGCTATTGCGGTTCTATACTGGCTACGGCAGCTCTGGGTGCCTCGGCGTTCATGGGCAGCGGTGCTATGCAATTCAGGGCGGTAATAGCCCCGATGATCATTGCGGCTGTGGGGATACTGCTCTCCATCATCGGTATCTTCCTGGTGCGCACCAAGGAGGGGGCTAGCATGAAACAGCTGCTGGGGTCGCTGAATTTGGGTATCAATGTGAGCGCCGTGCTGATAGCAGCCGCCACCTTCCTCATCCTCTGGCTGCTGAATCTGGATAATTGGCCGCTTATATCGTGCTCGGTAATCGTGGGGCTGGTGGTGGGCATCATCATTGGGAAGTCTACCGAATACTACACCTCGCATTCTAGCAAGCCAACCCGGCGGGTGAGCGAGGCGGCTAAAATGGGCCATGCCACCGTAATCATCTCTGGTCTAGGCATGGGGATGATATCCACGGCGATCCCTGTGATTGCGGTGGTATTGGGCATCACCTTCTCGTACCTCTTCGCCTCGAATTTTGATTTTTCCAACTTCAGCATGGGGCTCTACGGTATAGGCATAGCCGCGGTGGGTATGCTCTCTACGCTCGGGATCACGTTGGCTACCGATGCCTACGGGCCGATAGCCGACAATGCTGGGGGGAATGCTGAGATGAGCGGCCTTGACCCCGAGGTGCGTCACCGTACCGATGCCCTAGATGCCCTAGGGAATACGACGGCAGCCACAGGCAAGGGCTTTGCCATAGGCTCGGCTGCCCTTACGGCGCTCGCCCTGCTGGCCTCCTATATTGAGGAGATTAAGATCGGGATAGAGCGCTTGGTGGCCAATGGGGCCGAGGTGATAGCCACGCTGCCGAAGGATGTATCAGACGGCATAGTGTCTGGCACCCAGAGTATACATGATGCCACGATAGCCGATTTCATGGATTGGTTCAGCGTGAACCTGATGAACTACAAGGTGCTGGTGGGGGTATTCATCGGCAGTATGCTGGCCTTCCTCTTCTCGGGTCTCACCATGAATGCGGTGGGGCGCGCAGCCCAGCGAATGGTGGAAGAGGTACGCCGCCAGTTCCGCACGATCAAGGGGATACTTGAGGGCACGGGCACACCAGACTATGCCCGCTGCGTGGCCATATCCACAAAGGGCGCGCAGGTGGAGATGATACTCCCGGCCACGTTGGCCATCCTGATCCCCATCATCACGGGTATCATATTCGGAGTGGCAGGCGTAATGGGGCTGCTGGTGGGTGGCCTAGGCACAGGCTTTGTGCTGGCGGTGTTCATGGCCAATGCTGGCGGTGCCTGGGACAACGCCAAGAAGTACATAGAGGAGGGGAACTTTGGCGGGAAGGGTAGCGATGCCCACAAGGCTGCCGTAACGGGCGATACGGTGGGCGACCCGTTCAAGGACACCTCGGGCCCGAGCCTCAATATCCTCATTAAGCTCATGAGCATGGTGTCGATAGTGATGGCAGGACTCACGGTTTCATTCAGCCTGCTGTAGGCGCAGCCTGGTGGGTAAATACAAGGCCCCGACCTTTTCAGGTCAGGGCCTTGTATTTATTGCGATGCGCCCTCTAATTGCGGCGCGGCCTTTAATTGCGACGCGGCACGCCACGTCGCTACAAATGCGGTTAATCGCGGGGCACCCTCTAATTGCGACGCGGTCTTTAATCGCGACGCGGCACGCCACGTCGCTACAAACGTCGATCATCTGATACGTTCCCTTTTTCTGCGTTCTCTGGCCGCATCGTCTAAACTAGCGTAACGGGGAAATTTTCTCCATGGGTGGAGTGGTTTAACAGCAGAAAACCCCTACCTTTGCGGCAAAGCGTGGGGCATGGCAGCAGAGGTAAAGGCAAATGGAGCAATAGACACCTACCGCATTCCGCTAGTGGTGGCAGGGCCCTGCTCGGCAGAGAACCCCGAGCAGGTGTTGACCTGTGCGCACG
>JABCOB020000018.1 GCA_013333835.2 Bacteroidia bacterium | reverse complement strand
GGAAAGCGGGGGAATTCACGGAGAAAGAGGCAGTGGAAAATATTGTAAATCGTTTAATATCAGTATATTGTCTAGTTTCTAAAGAGGCTACCCCTCTGAGAAGGTCTCGTAAGTGCGCCGTTTGCGGGTTTCTTGTTGCAATTAAGTAGCATTTAATCAGGTGATTAGATTTATCCAGGAGGATGGCGATGCAGTGTGTCCTGTGTCAGCTTAACGAGTCTTTTCCCGCGGTATTCTTCCCATTCCCCATTTTTCATTACCTTTGCCTAGTTCTAAACTACGTGTTATTCCTAATACTTTACCGCTATGCTTCATCCAAAGAAAGGCTACCCAAGCGAGTGCACCACGGTGATCGTAGGGCGGCGTATGACCGACGACGGCTCTATGATAGTAGCCCGCAGCGAGGATTGGAACTGCCTACAGGCCAAGAACCTAGAGATCTTTGAGGATACCACAGAGGGGCCAGAGCAGTTCGTTGCCCTCGACAGCCCCTTTCGGTGCGAGCTACCCAAGGAGCGGCTCGGCTACTCGGCGCTTTCGCCATTCGACCTGCAAGGGCACTGGGGCAGTGCAGGCTACAATAGCGCCGGGGTGGGCATGAGCGCCACCGAAAGCATATTCAGCAATGAGAAGGCGCTGCAGGCCGACCCGCTGGTGGAGAATGGTGTGGCAGAGAACAGCGTTTTCAACATTGTACTCCCCTACATCCATACGGCCCGCGAGGGCGTTAAGCGGCTGGGCGAACTCATAGAGAAGCACGGCATAGCCGAGGGATTCGGCATTGGCTTTGTGGATAGCCAAGAGATTTGGTATCTGGAGACTGCGTGCGGACACCGCTGGTTGGCCTGCCGTATGCCAGAGGATCAGTACTTCGTAACGGGGAATCAGAGCCGTTTCCGCCAGTACAACCCCAAGGACACCGAGAACTACATGGCGAGCGCCGACCTCATAGAATTCGCCCAGCAGCATGGACTCTACGATCCGGCCAAGGGCGCATTTGACTTCCACGAGGCTTACGCCCGCGATGTGCAGCTAGACACCACCTATAATTACCCCCGTGTGTGGGGCTTGCAGGCGATGTTCAGCCCGGGGCTCAAGAACGATGTCACCAAGAATACATTCCCGGTATTCGCCAAGGCGAGCAAGCCGCTGGGGTTGGCCGACATTCGCCGGGCGTTCCGCTTCCACTACAATGGCACTGAGCATGATCCGTACCTCCATAGCAACCCCAAGGAACGGTATCGTCCGGTGTCGATATTCCGTACTACGCAGACCCATATTCTGCACGTAAGGCCAGAGCTGCCGCATGCTATCGGGCGCGTGGATCACGTTTGCTTTGGCATGGGGGCGCTGGGCGTTTTCATCCCATTCTACCAGGGGGTGAAGAGCTACCCAGAGGCCTACACCAAGGGTACGAACCGCTCGAGCGCCGAGTCGGCCTACTGGCGTTTCCGCAGGGTGCAGACCCTGGGCATGACGAATTTCAACCGCTACGCGCCTGTAATCCAGGAGACCTACGCCAAGCTAGAGGAGGAGTACGCCCAGCGACAGCGCGAGATGGAGGAGCAGTACCTGGCTATCTATAAAACCCAGCCGATTAGCGCCGCCGAGCTGGTGCAGGCTACAAGCGACAGGCTGCTGACCCGCGCCCTAGAGGTTACAGACTGGCTCACCGAGGAGCTATTTACCCGCATGGCGATTGATATTCAGGCCGAGTATCGATTTGCTGGCGCATAGAGTACCTACGAAAAGCGAAAGGGGAGGCGAATAGCCTCCCCTTTTCTATTCCTAGTGATCAATACGTTCCGCATCGTAATCCATGTTTAGGTTTGGTAAAAATGTCCAGCAAAGGTAGCATTTTCCTATGAAAACAAAGGGGGCAGCCCTCGCTGGGCTGCCCCCTGTTCTACAGGTATTGCTAGGTTTACTTCCCCAGAGTGGCCACCATGACGGCCTTTATGGTGTGGAGGCGGTTCTCAGCCTCATCGAACACTATAGAGGCGGGCGATTCAAAGACCTCCTCGGTTACCTCCAGCGCCTCGCATCCGAATTTCTGGTAGATGTCCTCGCCTATTGTAGTCTCTCTATTGTGGAAGGCTGGTAGGCAGTGGAGGAATTTGCAGTCTGGGTTGCCCGTGAGCTCCATAGCCCTTGCGTTCACCTGGTAGGGCATCATCTCCTTGATGCGTTCTGCCCAGGCGCTGTCTGGCTCGCCCATAGAAACCCACACATCGGTGTAGAGGAAATCGCAGCCCTTCACCGCCTCGGCCACCTTGTCGGTTATGGTGATTTTTGCCCCCGTGGTCTTTGCCACTTCCTGCGCCATCTTCAGGATCTTCTGGTCGGGCCAGTAGCTTTTGGGAGCGGCTGCACGGTAGTCCATGCCCATTTTAGCTGCCCCCATCATCAGGCTGTTGCCCATGTTGTAGCGGGCATCGCCAAGGTAGCAGAATGTGATGTTACGTAGTGGCTTGTCACAGTGCTCGCGCATGGTGAGGAAGTCGGCCAGTATCTGGGTGGGATGCCATTCATTCGTAAGTCCATTCCACACCGGGACACCCGCGTACTTAGCCAGGGTTTCCACCTTGGTCTGCTCAAAGCCGCGGTACTCTATCCCGTCATAGATACGCCCCAGCACTCGGGCGGTGTCAGCCATCGATTCCTTCTTGCCCATCTGCGAGCCGCTAGGGCCGAGGTAGGTTACGCCGGCCCCCTGGTCGTGCGCTGCGGTCTCGAAAGAGCAGCGGGTGCGGGTGCTATCCTTTTCGAATAGCAGCACCACGTTCTTCCCCTTTAGGGTCTGCTGCTCAGTGCCTGCATACTTAGCCCTCTTGAGGTCCGCCGCCAGACGGAGTAGGTAGTCAATTTCTGCGGGGGTGAAATCGTAGAGCTTCAAGAAGTGGCGATTACGTAGGTTGAAAGCCATGATCTATTTGGTTGTTTGGTTTATGAATTCAAATTTTGGAATCTCTTGTTGCTACTGTTGTTTACTATTCCCAACCGTGGTGCGGCTGTAGAATCGAGAATGGATGTGGAGAGAGTCTCTGTTACACGTCTTAACCATCGTGCGTTCTTTGCGCAACCCCTACCGCTTGCGTGCTAATCCCGTCTGTCAGAATCATCAGCAGGTGTGGCGGGAGTAGAGCTTTCGGTTTCGCCTCCCCCGCTCCTAGTCGTTTCGCTATAGGGTTATCCGGGTTCCGCAGGTAGAGTCTGCCAGCTTGGTTGCCTCGGTTATCACGCTCACCTTGCCGCCCTTCTGCAGGAAGTCCTTGCAGGCGCGTATTTTCGGCGCCATATTCCCCTCTCCGAACATCCCTTCGGCGAGGTACTTATCCACCTCGGCTATTGTAACCTGGGCGAGCTTCTTCTCGTCGGGCTTGCGGAAGTTGATGTACACATTCGGCACATCGGTGAGGATGTAGAACTCATCGGCACCGATTTCTGCTGCGAGGAGCGAGGAGGCTGAATCCTTGTCGATAACAGCCTCTATAGGCTCTATCGTCCCTTTTTCCCCTTTGGCCACGGGTACACCGCCGCCGCCAACGGCTATCACGATCACGCCCTCCTCGGCCAGCCTTTTTACCAGCGGGGCGTTCAGCACATCTACGGGCTTTGGAGAGGGGACTACGCGGCGCCACCCGCTCCCGGTTTGCCGCACCTCCTCTTTGAACACCCATCCCTTCTCTTTCGCCAGCCCATCGGCCTGCTCCTGGGTGTAGATGCGCCCCACACGCTTGGTGGGGTTGCTAAAGGCCTCGTCGTCCCTGTCTACCACCACGGGGGTCACTAGGCAGCACACTTCGCGGTTTAGGCCGTGCTTGGCCATCACATTGCGGAGGGCGCTTGCGATCATGTAGCCAATGCTACCTTGCGATTCGGCTACGCACACGTCGAGGGGGAATTCTGGAATGCTGTAGCTATCAGCCCCTGCGGCCTGCTGCATGAGGATATTGCCCACCTGCGGCCCGTTGCCGTGCCCTATCACTAGATTGTAGCCCTGCTCTATGAGGGGGATGATGCTCTCGATGGTATCTACCGTGTTGGCCACCTGCTCCTGGATGGTTCCCTTCTGGTCGCCTCGCAGGAGCGCATTACCTCCAAGCGCTATGACTGCCGTTTTCGACATAATGTTGCTATTGAATAGGCCGCAAAGGTAGGGATTTTTTCTATCTACAGCATACTGGTGCGATCTTTAATCGTTCGGTGAACGTGAAAAAAGAAAAGGGGATGCCCATCAGCATCCCCCTTATCATCTACTAGCTGCTGTATTGCTGCTCGCTATATTTTCCGCAGTTGCGCGTATCGTAGCACCAAAGTCCGAGGCTTGGGCTCGTTGATGAACTGGACGATGGCGCGGGGATCGCCTCCCTGTTGCTGGAGTTCCAGAATCTCCCCTCGCCCAAAGCGTGGGTGCAGCACGCTATCGCCCGCCGAGAGTTGCTCTGGTGGTGTAGCAGGTTCACGAAGTGCCGACGGATTAATGGCAGCCGATGCAGTAGCAGCACGTGGTGTTGCCCCCGATGGGCTCTGTCGTTGGTTCTGCGCCGTCCTTCTGCCCCCCCCTCTCCAAGGTGAACTTCCCGCATTAGAACCTGTAGCCATGTACTCTACCCCCTTGGCGTGGTAGCCGGGCACAATCTCGCCTAGAAAACGGCTCTGCGGGTTACGCTGGCTTTGCCCGTAGGTACTGCGCGATAGGGCGTGGGTTAGGGTGAGGTGCTTGGCCGCTCGGGTAACGGCTACGTAGCAGAGGCGGCGCTCTTCCTCTAATCCGCCAGGCTCATCGTTAGCGCGGCGTGAGGGGAATATGTTCTCCTCCAGCCCAACCACGTACACATAGTCATACTCCAACCCTTTGGCAGAGTGGATGGTAGATAGCGTAACACGTTCATTCTCTCCCTCCTCCTCCTTGTCGGCATCGGTAAGCAGAGAAACCTCGTCGAGGTACATGGGCAGTGTTACTAGGTCAGTCTCTCCGCTCTCCACCTTTGTCTCGCAGAACTCCTTGATGCTGTTGAATACTTCGCCGACATTGCCCACCCTACTTTCGCCCTCGGGGGTAGTATCCAGCTCTAGAGCCTCTCTCAGTCCAGATTTACGGTAGATCTCTTCGGCCAACCCGTAGGCTTCTGCCGTATGCACCCGTCCGAGAAAACTCTTGATAAGCTCGCGGAACTGGACAATGGCCCCTAGGGTTGCAGCCCGTAGAGAACCCGCGGTAAGCTCTATATCTTGCAGGTAATCCCATAGGCTAACCCCCCGAGCATTAGCACCCGCCGAGAGTGCGGCCAGCGTGGTAGCCCCTATTCCGCGTGCAGGGAGATTGATAACCCGCAGCAGGGCCTGCTCGTCTGCAGGGTTCACCGCTAGACGAAAGTAGGCTAGGAGATCCTGCACCTCCTTTCGCTGGTAGAACGATGTTCCACCGTAGACCCGGTAGGGGATGTTAAGCGCGCGAAGGCCTGTTTCTAGGAGGCGAGATTGGGCGTTGGTTCGGTAGAGTATGGCGAATTGGCCGTGCTGGGCCTTTTCTCGCAGGGCGGTGGTCTGGATGTGCTGCGCCACAAAGTTGGCCTCCTCCATATCGGTAAAGGCGGTGGAGATCTCTATATCGTCCCCTCCATCGGTGCTGGCACGGCAGACCTTCCTGATCTGGTTGGGATTGTGCGCTATCAGCCGGTTAGCCGCCTCTACAATAGCCCCGGTAGAACGGTAATTGGTCTCCAGCTTCACCATCTTGAGCTCTGGGTAGGTAGAGGGGAATTTGATGATATTCTGAATCTTAGCACCTCGAAAGGCGTAAATACTCTGGGCATCGTCACCCACTACGCAGAGGTTGTGGTGCTGCTCGGCAAGCTGGTTGAGTATCCTATTCTGCACAACGTTAGTGTCTTGGTACTCATCCACCAGGATGTAGGCGAACTTTTCTTGATAACGCTGTCGAATATCTGGATGGTGGGCCAAAAGGAGGGTCATCTGGAGTAGCAGGTCGTCGAAGTCCATGGCGCTTGCCCGTCGTAGCGCTAGCTGGTAGGCCTCGTAGATTTCTCCCGTTCTAGGGATTTTTGCTCTGCTATCCTGTTCTACGATAAGCGGTTCGTTGAGGTATTGGGAGGGTAGCACCAGGTTATTCTTTGCCATGGAGATTCGGGCGGCGATTCTACGGGGTGCGTAGTCGTCGGTACTCAAATTCATCTCCTTGATAATACGGGCGATGGCTCCTTGGCTGGCGCTGGTATCGTACACGGAAAAAGTTGGGCTGTAGCCTAGGTTTTCCGCCTCTATACGGAGTATCCGAAGAAAGATGGAGTGGAATGTGCCCATCCAGAGCTGGCCAGCCACTTTCTCGCCCACCACGTTGGCTATACGCTCCTTCATCTCGCGAGCCGCCTTGTTGGTGAAAGTGAGCGCAAGGATATTCCAGGGCGCAATGCCATTCTCGAGCAGGTGGGCAATCCGGTAGGTTAGGACGCGCGTCTTGCCCGAGCCTGCACCAGCCACTATGAGCAGAGGCCCCCGAAGCGTGGTAACAGCTTCCCGCTGGGCTGGATTAAGCGTTTCAAGATACTGCGACATGATGTATTGGCGCGATAGTGTGTACAGAAAAGGGAGGTGCTTGCCTTGTCGGCGATACCCCTCCCCTCAAGATCATTGCAATAGCGATACCCGAAGTACTGTGTTCTACTTCCAGGCAATTTTCAGCGTTTTCCCGTCCAATCCTATTCCCTCGCTTAGCGTTATGCGTAGTTTTTGCTCTTCGGTATATCCTAGGGTTTCGCCATCGTGCAGCTCCACATGCCCACGGATTACGTAGTCGGCCACATTGCACAGTAGCATTCGTACCTCATTGAGGTCCACATCTTTCCCTGCCAGCACCTCCATTTCTTCCAGGCCGAAAGCACGGAGTCCGTAGGTGTAAATGACGTTGTCATTCTCCCGTTTCAGGATGCCGAACCAGAGGAGATCCATCACCGGGAGAGCCTCTGGTTCATCGTGCATCATGCTGGCAAAGTCCCTGTAGAATTCGGGTTCGTAGACCGTACCGTTAGCGTAAAGCCCTAGGGAGGTAGGCTGCCCCAGCAGGGTAGATGTAGCCTTCACAAAGAGCTGAGCCACTGCTACATCCTGCCGTTCGCCCCATGATTTCGCCGTCACAAGGATGTGGGCCCTATGGCGCTTGGTTACCTCTACGGCATCATCCCACAGGTAGTTCGTTTGGGCGTAGTATTCGGCCTCCCCCTCGGGGATTGGCGCCTCCATAAGGGAGACCGCAAGCATAAGCCCGTCTACCGTAGCCACTAGAGTATCCCCTTTTGCCTCTGAGTCGTCTAGGGCTATGCCCCACTCCTCCCTAAAGGCCGTCGTGAATTGCTGTAGATCCCATTCGGCAGACTCCCGAAGTACAAAGCCCAGCAACATCGTTCGGGACTCTTGAGGGTCTGCCTTCTTTTTGCCCATTAGCCTGCTTATCAATCCCATATGTTAGTTGCTACTTAGCCACACCAATAGCCCGGGTTTCACGTATTACGGTCACTTTCACCTGCCCAGGGTAGGTCATTTCATCTTGTATTTTCTTGGCTATTTCCACAGCGAGCCGTTGGGCGGCCTGGTCATCCACCTTCTCGCTACCCACTATCACACGGAGTTCACGGCCGGCCTGAATGGCGTAGGTTTTCTCCACCCCTGGGTAGGCGAGCGCTAGGGTCTCCATGTCCTTAAGGCGCTTGATGTAGGATTCTACCACCTCGCGCCTTGCCCCAGGCCGAGCGCCCGATATGGAGTCGCACACCTGCACTATGGGAGCGATAAGCGATGTCATCTCCACCTCGTCGTGGTGGGCGCCAATGGCGTTGCATACCTCGGGCTTCTCCTTGTATTTCTCGGCAAGGCGCATACCCAGGATAGCGTGGGGGAGTTCTGGTTCATCATCAGGAACTTTGCCGATGTCATGGAGTAGACCCGCACGTTTGGCAAGCTTCACATTGAGCCCGAGCTCGCTGGCCATGATTGCGCAGAGGTTTGCCACTTCGCGTGAGTGCTGTAGGAGGTTTTGTCCGTAGGAGGAACGGTATTTCATACGCCCCACCATACGTATAAGTTCTGGGTGCATGGGCTGAACCCCGAGGTCGATAGTGGTGCGTTTGCCGATGTCCATTATCTCCTCCTCAAGCTGCTTATGCACCTTGGCTACCACCTCTTCTATGCGGGCAGGGTGTATACGGCCATCTTGTACCAGCTGGTGCAGTGCAAGGCGTGCCACCTCCCTACGGACAGGGTCGAAAGCAGAAAGCACTATGGCATCGGGGGTGTCGTCTACGATGATCTCCACGCCCGTTACAGCCTCCAGCGTGCGGATATTACGCCCCTCGCGCCCGATGATCTTCCCCTTTACCTCATCGGAGTCTATGTGGAATACCGTTACCGAATTCTCTATGGCGGCCTCGGTGGCTAGGCGTTGGATCGACTGGATTACGATCCGTTTCGCCTCTTTATTGGCATTCAGCTTGGCCTCGTCTATTATTTCGGCAGCATAGCTTACAGCCTCGCTTTTAGCCTCATCCACCAGCGACTGTATCAGCTGCTCCTTGGCCGCGTTGGCCGAAAGCCCCGCTATCGTCTCTAGCTTGGCCACCTGCTCGCGGTGGTTTTGCGCCGCCTCCTCGCACATGGCGTCATACTTGGCCATTTTGGCGTCCAGCTGCTGGCGAATCTGGTCTAGCTCGCCCTTCCGCTTCTGGTTTTGCTGCTGCTGGTTTTTGAGGTTGGCCTCCTTTATGTGGAGTTCCTTCTCCAGCCCTGTTAGTTCCTCCTTGCGGGCTGCGTGGTGCTGGTCGTAATTCCGCTTCAGCTCCAGAAAATGCTCCTCAGCCTCGAGCAGTTTAGCCTTCTTAAGCAGCTCAGCTTCAGACTGAGCCTCCTTCAGGATTCGTCCCCGCTGCCTCCGTAGTGCGAAGAACCATATCATGTACCCAGCCCCTACTGCTGCCAGGAAGGCTAGGCTCCAAAGTACTATTCGTAACATTGCAACACAACAATTAATCTATCAATCAACCCAATACAGGAGACTACCCAGCGGGAAGCCTCCAGCCTACAAAAAATGCCCGCCGCTGTCCAGGAAATTTTAGGAAACCCCAATATGACACGATTGGGATGGCTGCCAACCTCAGACTTCCAACGTCCCGCGCAAGCAGAATCCCGGTCGAACCGGTCACCTAGGCCTGTCTTCAGAGAGCTGAGTCCTACCCCAATACAAATTATGCTGAGTTCCGCAATTACCCTGGATCAGTGAACGGGCAAAGATCGCTATTGCTTTGAAAGAACGCTTGTCCGGCCTACTTGAGTAGGACGTTGACCTTCCCGACAATCTGGTGGATTCGCCCCTCAACCTCCTCCAGCTCTGCGGCCATTCCGCCGTTCACAATCTGGAGGATTGCGCCCTCTAGAGCCACCATGGCCAGCACCTTCTCTGTGGTGTTGAGCTCTAGGTTTTCACGCTTAGCCGCCACCGAGGCCGCCACCTTACGCTCTGCCTCGCGGAATATCTCTATCCTATCTGGTGGTACAGACAGCACGTAGAGCCTGCCAGCCACCTTGAGCTCTATGGGCACCAGCTCCTCGTCGTTCACCATGCCAAAATGCTCCCCTTTTCACTATGCTACCCTCTGAGTAGCGCGATGCAGTTCTCTATCTCCTTCAGCAGTTGGTCTATCAGCTTCCGAGCCGTGCGAGCGTCCTCAGAGTCTGGCCCGAAAGCCAGGGCCGCCTGTCGTACCGCGCCCAACGTTCTATCGCGCTCGGCAGCCTCCTGTGCCGTTGTTAGTGCTTCCTCCAGCTCTGCCACCCTCTGCACAAGGACTGTGGCCTGCCTCTCACGCTCTGCTATCCGCCCGGCAAGCTGCCCTACCGCCTCCTCCAACGCATCCAATTCATCCTGCAATCCCTGCTCCATGACCTATGCACCCGCCTGATCTTGCCTACAAAGTTAGTTATTTTCCTTTTGCCCGGCAAATTTTCTTCGTACCCTGACGAGCCGATTTGAGTGTAGTATATTGTGAATCAAATAGTAATATTCTTTATATTCCTACAATTCCTCCTCTTCCCCGTCGTCGGCCTCCCATCCGTCATCCGGGTAGCCCTCGGCGTAGAGTTCATCGATAGCCCGGCGCTCTTTCTTGGTGGGACGTCCAGTTCCTCTATCACGTTGCAGGCTCAGTATCAGGTTGTGTTCCTGTAGCTTTTCCTTTTCGGAAGCAGGGGTGATGTCTAGAAGGTAGTCTGACACCAGCGGTGCGCCCACCCTCCCCTTTGGGAATCCCTTCACCCTGTACTGCAGCATGGCGGGGCCACGCCGTATGGTAAGCACTTCGCCCTCTTTAAGCTCGCGGGCAGGCTTTACCTGCGATTCGCCTACACGCACCCTCCCGCTCTTTACGGCATCTATCGCCACTTCGCGCGTCTTGAAAAGGCGCACGCACCATAGGTATTTATCGATCCTCATGGTCTTGCTGAGTCCCTTGGGCGGGCTGGGTATTCACCAGATTCATCACCCGGGCAATATCTTGGGTGCAAAAGAGCTGTATGGTCTGTACGGCCAGGGCGAGGGCGGGTTCTAGACGCGCGAATTCCTCTGGGCTAAAGGGGTGCAGCACGAAATCGATCTGCCGTCCTCGGGTAAACTCATGCCCAATCCCAATTCTAAGCCTCGGGTAGGCAGCCGTCTGCAGTTGCGCTTCTATGTCCTTAAGGCCATTATGCCCGCCAGCGCTGCCCTTGGCCCGTAGCCGCACCGTGCCGAGCGGGAGGGCAAGGTCATCCACCAGCACTAGCGTGCGCTCGGGCGGCACATTCTCCTGCTGCATCCAGTAACGAACGGCCTTTCCGCTCAAGTTCATGAATGTGGAGGGCTTAAGCAGGCGGAGTTGTCGGCCTCTATAGCTTGCCATGGCCACCTCGCCTAGCCTTGCGGGGGTAAAGGCCACGCCTGCCGTGCGCGCGTAGGCATCTAGCGCCATGAATCCCACATTGTGCCGAGTCCTATCATACTCTGCACCGGGGTTGCCAAGACCTACTATGAGATATTTCACCGATTCTAGTTTCTATCGCCTGCGCGCTGCTAGGGAGTACGAAGGGAATTATATATGGGGATTGTAGCAGAATAGGCCGTACAAGGGGCAGGGAGGGAAGGGGGGAGGGCAATGGGAGCCAGGAGGGCACTCGCATTGCTCGCACCTCCCCTACGTAGCGCCCCTCGGCACCTTTCTCTGCACGTCTCTTCTGCATCTTCTCTAAACCACTTATCCTCTGTATCTTCCCTCTGTACCTTGCCTACCAAGCTCCAGGATTGTAATGCCTAACCCTTCAAATTGGTGTAAGTGCTACCCTTTCGGAGTTTTGAATCCTGAGCACGGGTGTCTAGGAATCATCCCGCAATCCCGTAGGTATCTGATTAAAAATCCACCGTAGGGGGCAGCAGCAGAAGGAATGCGCGTAAGGACGATTCGCATTCTGCGGCCTCCTATCAGCCAGGTTAGCCCGTAGCGTATACAAGTAGAGACGGCTCTTCACCGTCTCTACCATGCCATGTAGCATGCGGTTTGGTTACTCAGCCTTTTTCTCTTCCTTGGGTTCAGCCTCCTCTTCCTGGGCGGCAGCACCACGCTGAGATTTTATCGTAGCCACCACTAGGGTCTTGGTATCCACCACCTCTAGGTTATCGAACTTCACATCGCTCACCATGAGGGTTTCCCCCACATTGAGTTCCGTGATGTCTATAGGCAGCACATCGGGCAGGTCGCTTACTAGCCCTTGCACCCTGAGCTTGCGTACTCCGCCCACGAGTTTACCCCCAGCTCTAACGCCCTTTGCGTAGCCTTCCAGAGCCACAGGGATGGCCATCACTATGGGGTCTGCCGCATCGTAGCGGTAGAAATCTATATGTATCGGCCTATCGCTCACGGGGTGGTATTGCACCTCCTTCAGCACCACGTGTTCTACCTTGCCGCCGAGCATCAGATCTATCAGGTAGACCTTGGGGGTTATGAGTAGCGCCTTGAGGTCCTTCTCGTTGAGGGTGCACATCACATTGTCGCCATGCCCGTAGATAACGGCGGGCACCAGCCCCTCCTTGCGCATCCGCTTGGCCAGCACTTTACCGGTCGTTGTCCTTGGCTGCGCTTCCAGTTTGAATACTTCCATCACTCACCTATTGCGGTGCTACTCAAGGGCTCCCCAATCTCTACGCTTGCCCTCCCATCGCACCATGTATTACGGGGATTCGGGCGCAAAGGTAGCCTCTTTTCATGAAAATCCCAAACAAATGGGAATCCCTTCGCAAACTGTCGTGCGCGTATCGGCTAGGAGGCCGCGCATTTAGAATCGGAGCTACCCGATCAACCGATGATTTAGGGATTCTCCGCCAGTCCTAGGTACGCGGGAGTTCTTCTACCGAGGTCTCGGTGGCGAATAGGTGCGCATACTCCTGGTAGTGCTGCCCGTTAGACTGCGCCATCTGCACGCTCTGCTCAGGGGTTAATACGCGCATCTGCTTCGCGGGTACACCGGCCCAGAGCGTCATGGGTGGTATCTGCGTATTGCCAAGCACCAGGGCGTTTGCGGCAACCAGCGCGCCAGCACCCACACGGGCATTATCGAGCACTGTGGATCCCATGCCCACCAGCGCTCCGGGCTCTACATGCGCCCCGTGGACTATGGCATTGTGCCCTACCGAGACCCCGTCGCCTATCACCACCACCGAGACCCCTGCGGTGCTATGCACCACTGCGCCGTCCTGGATATTCACACCGTTCCCCAGGGTTATTCGCCCTACATCGCCGCGCAGTACCGCGCCATACCAGATACTGCAATTGTCGCCAATCTCTACATCGCCAATGATTACTGCCGTTTCGGCCAGGAAGCAGTTCTTGCCGATCTTGGGGCGCACCCCACTGAGCGTTACTATGTATGCCATACGAGAGCTTGAGTTATATTGATTGCCAGGTAATGCGATTGCTGCAAAAATCCATCTGAACTATGCGGCATGCTGTATTGCTACGGTCTTTGGTCGCAGCCATTCCCCTCTGTTCCGCTTTTTCCACACCTCCTAGGTGATATTCAGCAGCCAAATCATCGTGCATTCCCAGTAAGAGCCTCATTCCGCGAAGTGTTGCGTTTCCCTCCCCCTCAAATCCCCTTCCCGTGTCCCAATCGTAGGCTATTGAGCACCACGGTTACGGAGCTGAAGGCCATTGCCAGGGCCGCATACATCGGGTCGAACTGAATTCCCCAGAGGGGGTAGAGTACCCCAGCGGCTACTGGGATGGTGAGCAGGTTGTAGAAGAAGGCCCAGAATAGATTTTCGCGCACTATGCGCATGGTGGTACGGCTGAGGTCGAGAATCCAGGGAATTGCGGAGAGGTTATCAGTGGCCAGCGTGATGGTAGCGACGCTCATGGCCACGTCGGCACCTTTTCCCATTGCGATGCCCACGTCGGCGCGGGCTAGGGCCTGGCTGTCGTTCACCCCGTCGCCCACCATACACACCTTTACGCCACCCCTTCGTTCCCGGGCCAGCCAATCCTCCTTCTGCTGGGGGAGTAGCTCTCCGTGCCCCTCATCCAGTCCCACCTCCTGCACCACGCGATCCACGCTGCGCTGCCTGTCGCCAGAGAGCATCACCGTGTGGATTCCCATGCCCTTGAGCCGCGCTATCGCCTCCCTTGCCGAGGGTTTCACCCTATCGGACAGCCCGAGTAGTAGGCGGGGTTCCATTCTGCCGCCACTGCCAGACTCCAAGTACAGGACAACCGTTCGCCCGCGCTCCTCAAAGTCGTCCAATTCTTTTGAGATAGCCTCTAGCCCAACGCCTTTCTCCACAGCTGCCCGTGGGCTACAAATCCACACTTTCGTCTCAGCAGAGCGGGCAAATATACCGTACCCCGGGATGCTCTCCACATCCTGAACCTCGGCCCTGCTACCGCTGGCCGCCCAGGTAATGATGGGCTCTGATAGCGGATGGTTTGCCAGGCTCTCGAGCGTAGCTGCTAGCGTGCGAATGCGGCTCTGCTCTGCTGTTGGCGCATGCCATATGGCCTCTGCCACCTCTGGGTGTCCCTCGGTTAGCGTCCCGGTTTTATCGAGAAGCACAGTGCGGACCTCCCCAGCCAGTTGCAATCCCTGCGCATCCTTTACCATCACATTCGATTTGGCCGCACGGCCTATGGCCACCATCATCGCGGTGGGAGTAGCCAACCCCAGCGCGCAGGGGCAGGCCACCGCCAGCACGGTTACAGCCGCCAGAAGGGCCTGATTCCACATCCCAACCCCTCCCGCTAGCAGCCATATGGCCAGCGTGATAATCGCAATCCCAAGGACCACAGGAACAAACACGGAGGCTACCCTATCAGCCAAAGCCTGCACGGGGGCTTTGCTGCCCTGCGCCTCTTCCACCTGCCGCACTATGCGCCCAAGCACCGACTCGGCCCCTATTCCGCTGGCTGTGATGTAGATTGCCCCCTGCTGGTTCATCGTCCCGGCGTAGACGTGTTCGCCGTGCACCTTAAGCACAGGTTCCGGTTCGCCCGTTATGGTGCTCTCATCCACAGTTGATTGCCCCTCGTACACCTCACCGTCTACTGGCAATCGTTCGCCGGGCCGTACCAGCAGACGGTCACCCACCTGCACCTGCTCCAGCGCTACCTCCTCTACGTCTGTGCCCTTTACCCGGTGCGCAGTATTTGGCTGGTAGCCCATCAGCTGCTCTATAGCCCCTGAAGTTTTGGCTTTCGCCAGGCTCTCCAGCCATTTCCCCAGCAGGATGAAGGCCACGATCATGGCGGCAGAATCGAAGTAGAGGGAATGGGGCGAGAACGATGATGATCCGTACCGCAACAGTATGTAGAGGCTGTACACAAAGGAGATGGAGGCGCTTAGCGAAACAAGGGTGTCCATATTCGCCCCGCCGTGCCGCAACAACGCGAACGCCTTTCGGTGGAATAGCCACCCGGGGCCAAATACCACCAGCCCCGCGATTACAGCCACGGCAACGCATCCTCCGAGGCTGTGCCCCATCTGCATCTGGAACCACATAGCCAGCGCTGCTCCTATGGCGGCTGCTATGAAGCGGCGTAGCATCTGCCGCGCCTCCTGGCTGCGCCTCCTCTGCATGGCCAGTGGGGAGTACTCCTGATCTGTCCGGAGATCGAATCCAACAGATCGCACCCGCTGCCGCAGCGTATCGGCCTCCACTGTGTTGGGGTCAAAGACCACCCATGCGGTGGCGTTGGCCAGATTGACACCAGCCTGCTCAACGCCAGGCGTATGCAGCAATACCGACTCTACGCTCGCCGAGCATGCCGCGCAGCTCATGCCTTCTACCGGGTAAATATGCCGTTCCGTGGCCATGAAAATGAGACTTTAGTATAACCATTAACGATTCTGGGTGGAAAGATGTTTTGCGCGGAGCACTTGTCAAAAGCAGAGACAGGGGGAGGGGGGATGCCCATACGCCACGCAGCAGGCACGGTATGCGATGCGGCACGCTGCATCGCTACAAATATTGCGTAGCGCACCAATCCGCCAGCCCCTTGGTCTGCGCTGCGGTGCGCCACCGCCCCATTTCCCGTCTATTCATCCTGTTTT